>CAMCBY010000404.1 GCA_945873015.1 Klebsiella pneumoniae | reverse complement strand
GCTCGCCGCGCGCCGTGGTCACAGTCCACAGATGCTCGCTCTCATGGTAGGTGCAGGACTCGATACGCGTATCGAACTGGATGGCGTCGCGCAGACCAAAACGATCGGCAACGTGATTGGCGTAACGTTCGATCTCCGGTTGCGCGGCGTAGAGCTCACTCCATTCCCACTCCTGCTCGAGCGCTTTCGAGAACGAATAGGAATAGGCGAGGCTGTGAATGTCGCAGCGCGCACCCGGGTAGCGGTTCCAGTACCAGGTGCCACCGGGGCCGCTGCCGGCCTCGAAACAACGCACGCGATAACCGGCGCCCAGCAGCCGATGCAACATGTACATGCCGGCAAAACCGGCGCCGACCACGATCACGTCCTGGGCTGGGCCAGCTTGTGCTGCGCGGTCCTGATCTTTTGCGGATGCACTCATCGTCGCCTGTCCTGTTTATTTGGGGTTGGTCTGCACTGGCCGGCAACGCGCAGCCGGAGGGAAATATAGCCGCACGGCCAAAACGGGGATATTCCACGTTATGGGCTTGTACGCCGCGCCTTGAATTACTCCGGTGCTCGTGCTGTATTGCTTCGAGGTTGACAGCGAGTGGGGAGACAAGCGTATGGCCGTGCCGAATTCTGATCTGTGTTATCTGACCGCCAGCGAAGCGCTGGCCGCGTTCAAGTCGCGCAAACTGTCGCCCGTGGAACTCATGCAGGCGGTGATTGCGCGCTGCGAGGCGGTCAATCCCAAGGTCAACGCCATCACCTACGACTTCTACGAACGAGCGCTGAAACAGGCGCGCGCGGCTGAGAAGGTCTACGCCGCGAAAAAGCCGCGGCCGCGGCTGCTGGAAGGTGTGTCGGTAGCGATCAAGGATTTTCATCCGGTCAAGGGTGAGATCACGACTTTCGGTTCGAAGATATTCGAGCACAACCGCCCCGATTACACCGCCGCCACGGTCGAACGACTGTTCAAGGCCGGCGCCATCATGCACGCGCGCTCGACCACGCCGGAGTTCGCCTACTCGGGCAATACCCACAGTCCGTTGTGGGGACAGACGCGCAATCCCTGGAACCTCGACTATGTGTCGGGCGGTTCCTCCGGCGGCGCCGGCGCGATGGTCGCCGCCGGCATGACCACCCTGGCGGACGGCACCGATGGCGGCGGTTCGATCCGCATTCCGGCCTCGGCCTGTGGTGTGGTGGGCTACAAGGCGCCGTTTGGCCGCAATCCGCTCGACCGCGATCACCCGCTGGAATCCCTGCTGCATTACGGCCCCATCACCCGTAACGTGGCCGACGCGGCCTTGATGCAGAACGTGATGTCCGGCCCGCATGCCGATGACCTGTGTTCGCTGCCCGACAAGCTGCTCATTCCCGAAACCCTGGAAGGCATCAAGGGCTGGAAGGTCGCGCTGTCCATCGATCTCGGCTACGTGGAGGTCGACGCGGAAGTTGAGCGCAATACACGCGCCGCCGCCGAGGTGTTTCGCAAGCTCGGTTGTGTGGTGGAAGAAGTCGATCTCGACTGGGACTGGGGCGTGCTCGATTGTTGGCTGACGTGGTGGGAGGGCCTGTTCGCCGGCGTCGCCGCGCAATACCTGCCACGTTGGCGCTACGAGATGGATCCCTTCGTCGTCAATCTGCTCGACAAGGGCCGTGCACACGACGCCATGCGCCTGTACCAGTGCAACCTCAAGCGCGGAGAGATGTGGCGCAAGCTCGCGCCCATCGTCAACAAGTACGATGTGCTGCTGTGTCCGACCCTGGCGGTGCCGGCGGTCAAGACCAGCCACGACGAGTTCAGCACCAGCTACACCATCAACGGCAAGCCGGTGAATGCCTATGTCGGCTGGATCATGACCCATGGTTTCAACCTGGTCAGCCAGTGCCCGGCCATGAGTGTGCCTACCGGCTTCAGCAAATCCGGTGTGCCCACCGGTATGCAGATCGTGGCGCGGCCGTTTGACGACTTGCGTGTGTTCCGTGCTGCCACTGCGTTCGAGGCGGCCAAGCCGTGGCGCAACAAACACCCCGCCCTGTGAGCGTCGCGCGCCGAGGCGCTTGATTGCTCGCCGTCGACGGGCGCTAGCCGGTCACACGTGCACATGACATCGTGGCCAGCGGCGTGTTTCACGGCGCCGTATGGGCGAAGTTTCGCTGTAGGCCATGCCCACCCCAGCCGCGCCTGTTCGGCGCCGGCCCGCTGCAACTCGAGGACACACCATGCGCCTGCTGCTCGCGATGATGAAGCACGAAACCAATACGTTTTCGCCGGTGCGGACCGATCTCGCACGTTTTGCGCGGGTTGCTGGCAGCGGGCCCGATGGTGGCGCCGCTGCGATCGCCGCCTATCGCGGCACCGGCACCGTCACAGGCGCTTACATCGAGATCGCTGAACGCGAGGGCGCCGAATTCGAACTGGTCATCGCGGCCGACGCCTGGCCCAGTGGCCCGGTCGAAGACGACGCTTATGAAACCATCTGCGCTGCGATCCTGGCGGCGGTTCGAGCGGGTGGGTGGGACGGTATCCTGCTCGACCTGCACGGGGCGATGGTCACGCGCAGCCACGAAGATGGTGAAGGCACGCTGCTGGCGCTCATCCGCGCCATCGACGCCACGACGCCGCTCGCGGTCAGTTACGACATGCACGCCAATGTGTATGCAGCGATGGTTGAGCATGCCAACGTCGTCGCGGGTTACCAGACCTATCCGCACATTGATATGTACGGCACCGGTCGGCGTGCGGGTGATGCGCTTGTCCGCATGATCAAAGGCGAGGTGCTGCCGACCACCGCGTGGGGCAACGTCCCGATGTTGCCGCATGTGATGCGTCAGGGTTCGGACGACGAACCCAACCGTTCGCTGCAGGCGCGGTGCAAACAAATGGAGGCACAAGGTGCGCTGTGCGCGAGTCTCTTTGTCGGGTTCCCCCATGCCGACATTCACAATGCCGGACTGAGCGTGGTGGTCACCACGGATGGCGATCTGACGCTGGCCGAACGTTTGCGCGACGAACTGCTGGAGGCAGCCTGGGCACAACGCGCGGCCTTTGTTTACCAACTCGAGCCGTTGGCGCAATCGGTGGCGCGTGCCAAGGCGATGACCGAAGGCCCGGTGTTTCTGCTCGACCATTACGACAACGCAGCCTCGGGTGGGCCGATGGACACGACCCGTGTGCTGGCCGAAATCATCCGCCAGGAACTCGACGATGTGGCGGCCTTCGGCATATTCGATCCGCTCGCGGTGCAACAGTGCATCACCGCCGGCATCGGCACCACCTTGACGCTGAGCATCGGCGGCAAACAAGCCATGCCCTTGTGTCCCGAACCGAGTGAGGCGCTGCAAGTGACCGGTCGCGTCAAGACCATCTTCGACGGCAAGTACCGCGCAAAGGGGCCGATGGCGGCCGGCACACAGCAGGACATGGGCCAGGCGGTGGTGCTGCATACCGGGCGAGTTGAGATCGTGCTGTTCTCGCGCCACGTCGAGCCGTTCGACGTCAATACCTTGCTCAGCGTCGGCATCGACCCGCTACAGAAGCGTTACATCATGCTCAAGAGCCGTATTCACTGGCGCGCTGGTATGGCGCATCTGGCGGCGGCAGTGGTCGAGTGCGCCGGTGTCGGTGTGTGTCCTTCCGACTATGCTCAGCACCAATACACCCGGCTGCGCCGGCCGATTTATCCACTTGACCCGTAGCTGCATCGATTAAACACAGGCGCAAGCACTATGCGTCAAGCGCCGGACAAGCTTGGTCTGGACGGCGCAAGCACGCGTGGCAAAGCCCGATACAGGGCTGCCGGAAACTACTCGAACTCAAAGGGTTGAGTGACATAGGCGGCGAAGCCGCCCGCAAGGTCGTGGGCGACATGGACAGGCATCGCGCACTCGCGTCTCGAATGTGCGAATAAATTCGCACCTACAGGAGGACTAGTTGTCGCCTTGTTTGCGGTTTGGTTCGAACTTGCGCAGATATTTGCTGAGACTCGCCAGCAGTTCCAGGCCGCCGTGACCGGCGATCAGTCGTTCGGCAAGGGTCTGTAATTTTTCCTGGTGGCTGCGCGCTGCGTAACGCAATACTTCGAAGGCTTCGCCGTCGCTGAGGCCGAAACGCTCCATGACGATGCCGACTGCAATGCTGACCGCTTTTTTG
>CAMCBY010000403.1 GCA_945873015.1 Klebsiella pneumoniae | reverse complement strand
CACGATGCCGATGGCAAGGTGGTCGGCCTGCTCATCGCCTTTCAGGAGCTGGACGAAGCGCCGCGGGCGGATGCCAGCACCTGAAGCTGTCCCAGGTAGAAAGGCTCAGGCCAGGGTGCCGGCGATGTAGTGCGTCATCTGTTCGATGACAAACTCCTGTTCG
Organism: Klebsiella pneumoniae; assembly: GCA_945873015.1. Taxonomy (GTDB): domain Bacteria; phylum Pseudomonadota; class Gammaproteobacteria; genus JADJYF01. Next base: position 3,991 of record CAMCBY010000403.1, on the reverse strand, counting down.
GCGATGATCGACTTGACCAGATCGCCTATCGAGATCATGCCGAGCACCCTGCCGTGTTCGAGTACCGGCAGATGGCGCACCTTATGCGCCGTCATGAGCGCCATACATTCATGCACGGTGTGGCGCGGCGACACACTCAACACCTGCCGTGACATGATGTCGGTGACCGGGGTATAGCGTGAGGCACGCCCTTCGAGGGCAATTTTGCGCGCGTAATCGCGTTCGCTCAGGATGCCGACCACCGATTCGCCGTCGAGTATCAGCAGCGCGCCGATATCCTTGTGGGCCATCACGCGCAACGCCTCGAACACCGTCGAGTCGACTTGCACCGACCACACCTGCCGCCCCTTGTCCTCCAGTAACTGGCCGACCATCAGCATAGATACCTCCCCGGTGTCGTTGAGTGCTTGTTATCATCAACTCTAGTACACAAGCGGCGAAGCGCCACCCGTTGGACCAACCGCCCGGCGCCCACGCACGCTGTCCGCACTCATGCCGAGGGGAAATCTCTTATGAACGACGTGGTTAAGACCGAACGCGATGGGGCGGTGCTGCGCATCACCATCGATCGACCAGAACGGCGCAACGCCTTGAACGAAGAGGTGTGTGCGGGTATCGCTGCGGCCATCGATGTGGCCGAAGCCAGCCCCGGTGTGCGGGTGGTGGTGCTGACGGGCAGCGGCGACAAGGTGTTTTGCGCCGGCGGCGATCTCAAACCCGGCGCCGACGGCACACCCTTCGTTATCGATCCGGCCAATCCGCGCCACTATGTCATTCAACTGTTCCGACGCCTGGAGCGCTGCGGCCTGCCGGTCATCGCCCGCGTCAACGGCCATGCCATGGCCGGTGGCCTGGGTCTGGTGTGCGCATGTGATATGGCGGTCAGTACCGACACCGCGCAGTTTGGTGTACCGGAATCCAAGCTCGGCCTGTTTCCGATGATGATCCTGTCCTACATGATGCGCATCATCCCGCGTCGCAAACTGTATGAGATAGCCACCACCGGCGAACCCTTCTCGGCCACCGAGGCCTTGGCGATGGACATCGTCAATCACGTCGTGCCGGCGGAAGAACTCGACACCAAACTCGACTGGTTGATTGGACGCATCGCGGATAAATCGCCGACCGCCATCAAACTCGGCAAACAAGCCTTCCGCGCCATCGAGGACATGCCCCTCGACAAGGCCTTTGAATACACCCAGCTCATGCTGCCAATCATGGCCATGACCGAGGACGCCAAGGAAGGGTTTGCCGCGTTCAACGAGAAACGTGCGCCGCAATGGCCGGGCAAATGAGCGGCCCGACACGCACCGCGCCGGTTCGCATCGGCTGCGGCGCCGGATTCTGGGGTGACAGCAGCGCTGGCCCGGCGCAACTCGTGCGCCACGGTGGCCTCGATTATCTGGTGATGGATTATCTGGCCGAGATCACGATGTCGATCCTGGCGCGTATGAAGGCCGGCGATGCGCAGATGGGTTACGCCACCGACTTCGTATCGGCGGTGATGAAACCGCTACTTGGCGAGATTAAGCAGCAAGGCATCAAGGTCGTGACCAATGCCGGCGGCGTGAATCCGCTCGCTTGCAAGGCGGCGCTGGAAAAGCTCGCGGCCGACGCCGGCATCGTGTTGCGCGTCGCGGCGGTGGTCGGTGACGACCTGACGGAACAGGCCGACGCCCTGCGCGCAGGCGGACTGGCCGAAATGGACAGCGGTGCAGCCCTGCCGGCGCGCCTCGCCAGTATCAACGCCTACCTCGGCGCGACGCCGATAGCGCGTGCGCTGGCGGCCGGTGCCGATGTCGTGATCACCGGCCGCTGCGTCGATAGCGCGCTGGTGCTCGGGCCACTCATGCACGAATTCGGCTGGCGCGAACACGACTACGACCTGCTCGCCGCTGGCTCGCTGGCTGGCCACATCATCGAGTGCGGCACGCAGTGTACCGGCGGTCTGTTTACCGATTGGGAACTGGTACCCGGCTGGGACGACATGGGCTTTCCGATAGCCGAGTGTCACGCCGATGGCCGCTTTGTGATCAGCAAACCGGACAACACCGGCGGACTCATCAATCGCGCCACCATTGCCGAGCAGATCATTTACGAAATCGGCGACCCGGCCCACTACATGCTGCCCGATGTGTGCTGCGACTTTTCCACCATCTCGGTGCGCGAAGTGGGAGCCAACCGCGTCGAAGTGAGCGGCGCGCGCGGCCATGCCCCGAGTGACAAATACAAAGTCTCGGCTACCTATCCGGATGGCTATCGCGCCACGGCCACGATGATGATCGGTGGCATCGATGCACGGCGCAAAGGCGAACGCGTGGCGGATGCCATCCTCACCCGCACGCGGCGCATGTTCGACGCGGCCGGGCTGGCCGACTATCGCGAAATATCAGTCGAATTGCTCGGCGCCGAGAGCACCTACGGCCCCCACGCGCGCACTGGCGATACGCGCGAGGTGGTGGTCAAAATCGGCGTCGCCCACGCCGACAAAAAGGCGCTCGAAATCTTCGCGCGCGAAATTTTTCCGGCCGCCACCGCGATGGCCCAGGGCCTGACCGGCTTCGCCGGCGGTCGGCCCAATGTACAACCGGTGATTCGCCTGTATTCCTGTCTGGTCGCCAAATCGTGTGTGACGATGGAAGTACTGCTGGGCGATACGCGCTTAAGCGTGGCACCGCCACCCGGCACACAGGCCTGTCCCGCAACAACAGCCGCAAGCCCTGTGTCTGTACCTGCCGGCGAAGGGGTGACCGTGCCCTTGCGCGCGCTCGCCTATGGCCGCTCCGGCGACAAGGGCGATCGCGCCAATATCGGCGTGTTGGCGCGTCGGGCCGAATTTGTGCCGCTGCTCGCGGCGCAACTGACCAGCGCGGCGGTCGGCGCATGGTTCGCACATCTCGCCGCCGGCCCGGTCACACGCTACCCGTGGCCAGGGCTAGACGGTTTCAACTTTGTGCTCGAACACGCGCTCGGCGGCGGCGGCGTGGCGTCGTTGCGGCATGACCCGCAAGGCAAGGCCTACGCGCAGATGCTGCTCTGCCTACCCATCGTGGTACCTGCAGAATGGACAGACCCAGACGGTATACTGCGCGCCCCAAACGCCGGGCAGTTCTCCAGTCACGCCCCGCCATGATGAGCCAGCGACAGACCAGCCATGTTTGACAGCATATTGATAGCCAACCGCGGCGAAATCGCCTGCCGCGTCATCCGTAGCGCGCGCAAACTCGGCCTGCGCACCATCGCCGTCTACCACCACGAGGACCGCCACGCGCCCCATGTAAAACTGGCCGACGTCGCAGTGGAACTCATCGCCGATGTGCCGACCGCCGGTTATCTCGATATCGCGCAGTTGCTGGATATCGCCAAAACCCACGGCGCGCAGTGCATCCACCCCGGTTACGGTTTCCTGTCGGAGAACGCCAGGTTCGCCGAAGCGGTGGAAAATGCCGGCCTGGCGTTCGTCGGCCCACAATCGGAAGTGATCCGGCTGATGGGCGACAAGATTCATTCACGTGAATTTGCGGTCAAGGCCGGCGTACCGGTATCGCCGAGCGTGACGCAGGATGGCGACCTCGACGACTTCGTCGAACAGGCTTCAAAAATCGGCTTTCCGCTGCTGATCAAGGCCGCCGCCGGTGGCGGTGGCAAGGGCATGAGTATCGTGCGCAGCCGCGGCGAGCTGGCGGCCAAGGCCCGCACCGCGATGGGCGAGGCCGAGCGTTATTTCGCCGATGGCCGCGTGTATGCCGAGCGTTATATCGAACGCCCGCGCCACATTGAAGTGCAGGTCATGGGCGACGGCGAAGGCAAGGTGGTGCACCTGTTCGAGCGCGAATGCTCGGTGCAACGCCGCTTCCAGAAAATCATTGAAGAATCCCCGGCACCGAATATGCCTGCCGGCCTGCGCGATCAGATCTGCAAGGCGGCAGTCGAACTCGCAGCCAGCGCCAGATACCGCAACGCCGGCACAGTCGAATTCATCCTCGCGCCC
>CAMCBY010000402.1 GCA_945873015.1 Klebsiella pneumoniae | reverse complement strand
GATGCGCATTCTGGTCATTGAAGACGAAGACACGCTGCGAGCTCAATTGGTCGACCGCCTGCGGCGCGAAGGTTATGCGGTCGACGAGACCGGTTCAGGTCGCGAGGGTGAGTTTTTCGGGCTCGAATATCCCATCGATGCGGCGATAGTCGATCTTGGCCTGCCCGACCTCGCCGGCTCGGCAATCATCGAATCCTGGCGTAAACAAAAGCGTAAGTTCCCGGTGTTGATCCTGACCGCGCGCGGGCGTTGGGAAGACAAGGTTGCCGGCCTTGAACTGGGGGCAGACGACTATCTGGTCAAACCGTTCTATCACGAAGAATTACTGGCGCGTCTGCGCGCCCTGTTGCGCCGTGCGGCGGGCTGGAGTCAGTCGCGCATCGAAGTCGGGCCGCTGGTCATGGACCTCGGCACCAAGCGCGTGACGGTGTCTGAGCGCGAGCTGGAATTGACCGCACTTGAGTTCAAGGTGCTCGAATTCCTCATGCTGCGCGCCGACGATGTCCTGTCGAAGTCGGAACTGACCGAGCATCTGTACGAGGATGATTCGGAACGCGACAGCAATGTGCTGGAAGTGATCATTGGTCGCCTGCGCAAAAAAATCGATCCCGATCGCGTGCTGAACCCGATAGAGACCATCCGCGGCCAGGGTTACCGCTTGCGCCTGGCAGGACGTGAATCCACACCCTGATCCGTTAGTGGCTGTGATGCCGCGATGACTTCACTGCGCACGCGGGTGCTGTTGAGTGCCAGTGTGGTGCTGGTAACGGCGCTGGGCTGCGCCAGCGTGTTGCTCGACAGAGCCTTCCGGGAAAGTGCCTTGAATGCCGTCGAAGACCGTCTGCGCGGTCGCATTTATATGCTGATAGGCGCGGCCGATTTTGATGCGCCCTCGACCCGGCCGCTGGTCGGAGAACTGCCCGATTCGACGCTTGCCATGCCGGGCTCAGGTAACTACGTGCGGATCCTGTCCGATAACGGCAAGACCCGCTGGCAGAGTCGTTCGCTGCTCGGCTTGAGTCTGCCCTTGCCGCGCCGCATCCAGACCGGCAGCTGGCGCCTCGAACGCACCACCACCTCGGCCAACGAAGGTTTGTTTTCGCTCGGGTACGCCATCCTGTGGGAAGGTGCCGGTAAACGTAAGCCGCGCCAGTTCGTGATCCAGGCGTGCGAGAACGAGAATCTGTACTTGAGTACAGTCACGCGTTTTCGGCGCAGCCTGTGGATGTGGTTTGCGGGTTTAAGCGTCGGCCTGTTGGTGGTGCAGACCTTGAATCTGAATTGGGGGCTGCGGCCGTTGCGCAGCGTCGATGATGAAGTGCGTGAAATAGAAGCCGGCAGCCGCGAGGCCATCACCGGCAAGTATCCCAAGGAACTGCAGTCGTTGACGCGCAACCTGAATCGCCTCCTGCGGCACAATCGCGAGAGTCTGCGACGTTACAGAAATGCGCTGGGCGATCTCGCGCATTCGATCAAGACCCCGCTCGCGGTGTTGCGCAATGAATTCTCCACCGACAGCGAAGTGATCGCGCGTGATGTGGCCATCGAACAGTTGGGGCGTATCGATCGTACGGTCGAATACCATCTGCATCGCGCTGCCGCTGCCGGTCGTTCGCTGCTTGCGCCGCCTTTGATGGTCGAGCCGGTCGCGCTGCGTCTGCTCGATACGCTGCGCAAAGTGCATGCCCACCGCAATCTCGAGCTGGTGGCGGAACTGGATGGTCAGGCGGTGTTTTTTGGCGATGAGGGCGACCTCATGGAGATCATCGGCAATCTCGCTGACAACGCCTGCAAGTGGGCGCGTAAAAGGGTGGTAGTCAAAGCCTCTCGCGCAAAATCAACTAACGGCGCACCGCGCCTTGAGCTCGAAATCGTTGATGACGGCCCGGGCATTCCGGAGAACCAACTTGAGCTGCTGGTCGAGCGCGGCACACGACTGGATCAGTCGGTGGAAGGTCACGGCATTGGCCTCGCCATCGTGCGGGACATGGTGGAGGACATCTACCACGGGCGACTGTCGTTCGAGTCTTCTGCGGATGGAACCCACGCTCACGTCGACATAGAGTTCGGCTAGTGCCCTCGCGAGGGGCGGGGCCATTGGCTATACTGCGCCGTCCTTCCTTGCATCTCATTCCTATGGCCAAGACCAGCACGCCCATCAATGCCGACGCGCCCATCATCGTCAACGGCCGTCAGCAATCGAGCTTCAGCTACGACGAATTGCTCGGTTGTGGTCATGGCCAACTGTTCGGGCCGGGCAATGCGCAACTGCCGATGCCACCGATGCTGATGTTTGACCGCATCACGCATATCGACGACACCAGTGGCAAATATGAGCGCGGGCTCATGACCGCAGAGCTCGATATCCATCCGGACCTGTGGTTCTTCCAGTGCCATTTCGACAACGATCCGGTGATGCCGGGCTGTCTGGGCCTGGATGCGATGTGGCAACTGGTGGGATTTTTTCTGGCCTGGAAGGGCGGTCTGGGGCGTGGTCGGGCGCTGGGTGGCGCGGACATTCAATTCACCGGGCAGGTCACCCCCGACAAACGACTGGTGCGCTACACCATCGACATCCGCCGCATCATCGCGCGCGGACTGGTGATGGGCATTGCCGACGCGAGCATGGAGGTCGACGGCAAGTTGATCTACACAGGTTCAAATCTGCGTGTCGGTCTGTTCACCGCCGAGCAGCTCTAAGCGTCTGCTCACAAGTGCGCATCACCAACACGATGCGCAGCCTTGAGGAGACGCTGTATTAGGCTTGATTTGACGCCGCCAGCGCGGCGCTCACCGCCTCCAGCGTATGGGCGATTTCATCATCGCCGTGCGCCGAAGAAACAAAACCTGCCTCGAAAGCCGACGGTGCAAGACTCACACCCTGCGCGAGCATGGCGTGAAAGAAGCGTTTGAAGCGCGCGACATCGCAGGCCATCACGCGCGCGAAGCTGTCCACCGGTTGTTCGCTGAAGAACATCCCGAACATGCCGCATACATGATTGGTAACCAGCGGCACACCGGCAGCGCGCGCACGCGCTTCAATACCTTCACACAGCTTGCGGGTTTGAGCGGCAAGCCGCTGGTGAAAACCCGCTTGACTGATGAGGTCCAGGGTGGCGAGACCGCAGGCCATGGCGAGCGGATTGCCGGACAAGGTGCCGGCCTGATAGACCGGGCCCAGCGGCGCGAGGCTATCCATGTGGACGGCGGGGCCAGCCACTGCGCCTACCGGTAATCCACCACCGATCACCTTGCCGAGTACGGTCAAGTCCGGGCGGATGTCATAGAGCGACTGGGCGCCACCCAAGTGCACGCGAAAACCTGTCATCACTTCATCGAAGATCAGAATGGCACCGTGCTCGGTCGTTACTTTGCGCAGGGTCTCGAGGAAACCCGGCGCCGGCGGGATGCAGTTCATATTGCCGGCGACCGGCTCGACAATCACCGCAGCGATACGATCGCCGAACTCTGCGAACGCCTGCTCGACCTGGGCGCTGTCGTTATAAGTGAGGGTGGTGGTCAATTCCGCGAGCGCGGCGGGCACGCCAGGTGAGGTCGGCACGCCGAGCGTCAAGGCGCCGGAGCCAGCCTTGACCAGCAGCGAGTCTGCATGGCCGTGATAACAGCCTTCGAATTTCACAATGCGATCGCGGCCGGTGATGCCACGTGCGAGGCGGATGGCGGTCATCGCGGCTTCTGTGCCGGAGCTGACCATACGCACTTTTTCCGCGCTCGGAATCAGCGCAATGATGCGTTCGGCAAGTTCCGTTTCGAGTTCATTGGGCGCGCCGAAGCCTAACCCTTTGGCAAGTTGTGCACCGACCGCCGCCAGCACTTGCGGATGGGCGTGACCAACAATGGCCGGACCCCAACTGCCGATGTAATCGACGTAGCGCCGACCGTCAGCATCGGTCAACCAGGCGCCTTCGCCACTGGTGAAATAAAGCGGCGTGCCACCGACACCATTGAAGGCGCGCACCGGTGAATTGACGCCGCCGGGCAATACTTTCTGCGCCTGCGCGAACCATGCTTGCGAACGTGTAGTCATGGAATGCTTCTAACCTCAAAAACGGTGGATATGTGAAAGCGGCGCTGCGAAGGCGCGTGCGGCGGCCGTCACATCAGGCTTGTCGAACAAGGCGCCGATGACCGCCAG
>CAMCBY010000401.1 GCA_945873015.1 Klebsiella pneumoniae | reverse complement strand
CTCATGACGCAGTCTCCCGATCGCATGGTTGCGGTGTGTTGCCGGTGGTGGCGCGTGTAACAGGACCTTACCGGATCGCGGACGCGTGCACGACACGCCGCTTGACGCGGTCACTCACGACCACGGTGAGCTTGCGCAGGAGCGGGCTCAGATGACCTGTTTCGCCTTCTCTTACAAAAAGCTTGATCTGACCTCGGTGGATATTCAACCGAGACCTGCGGCGCGACGCAACCGATCGCGCACCGCCTCCCAGGGCGCCGTGTCGGGCGGGACTTCGAGCAGAATCAAATCGAGATTGAGTTCGTCGAGTTCGCGCAGTTGCGCGTAGAGTCGTTGCGCATAGGCGCGAGGTTCTGCCGGCAGCACACGCCAGCGCACGGCGACGCGGTCGTACGCAGCGCTGCCATTCATCGCGTCTGTGCCGACGGTCAGCACCCCGACCTTGTCATGAAATAACGAAGTGCTTAACACCTCGTTCAGTTGCGCACTGTCCACCCAGCGCACGGGCGTGTGCGGCGCGTAGTGGCTGGCGAGAGCACCCGATACCCGCGGTGTATCGGCCATGTCATGGGCATTCGCGGCGGGCTCGAGGCCAAGCACTGCTTCTATCTGTGCGCGGCTCACCCCACCCGGCCGCAGGATGCGCGGCCGCGCGGCCGTCAAATCGACAATCGTCGATTCGATGCCGATGGTGCAAGCACCGCCGTCAAGAATCATATCGACATCAGTGCCGAGTTCGGCACGTACATGGTCGGCAGTGGTGGGGCTGACGTGCCCGAATCGATTGGCCGACGGCGCGGCGATGCCACCAGCAAAAACACGCAGTAGTTCGAGCGCAATGGGATGGGCCGGCACCCGCAGGCCAACGGTATCCTGGCCGCCGGTGATCACATCCAGCACGCGCGGGTCGCGGCGCAGAATCATCGTCATCGGTCCAGGCCAGAACGCGGCCGCCAGCAACCAGGCCGCCGCCGGCACCTCAGCACACCATGCGCTGAGCGCCTCGGCCGACGCGATGTGCACGATGACAGGATGATTCGCCGGCCTGCCCTTGACTGCGAAGATACGTTCCACCGCCGCCATGTTGCGTGCATCGGCACCCAGGCCATAGACCGTTTCGGTCGGCAGCGCCACCAATCCACCCGCGCGCAGCACAGCCGCAGCGCGCTCAATGTCGGTGCGCAGCAGATCATCTGCCGCCTGCTGTGTTGCGGGTGCGCTGGGGTCGGTCACGTTGTTCCCGCAATTGTTGCCGAATGACGCTTGCGCCACGCCGCCATCAGGGATTGCAGACGTTGCAGCGTGCCGGATCGGCGAACTGCTGGTCGGTACGCTCGCGGGTGACACGGTAATCGCACTTCACGCAGCCCAGAATCTCGGCGCTCATCTCGTTGGTCGGCGTGTAACAGCCAGCGCAGCGCAGGCCACGGACATGTTCTACCGTAGCAAAGCCCGGGCTGGTACAGGCCGGGCACAAAGAGCTGAGTTTTTTCGCAAGATCTTCGCCTGCCAGTTGAATCATGGCCATGCGGGTGGGATTGGTGTGGGCACGCACATCCGTTTCAACAAACACCAGGCCGTTACTCGAATGCTGCAAGGCCTCGTGGTAAGCAGCCTGCAGATTGTCCCAACTGTCGACGCCCTTACGCACCGGCAATCCATCGTCTGCCGCAGGGCGCACCACAAGCTGGTGCGTCGGAAACTCGCTCTGCTCTGCAAACTCGACGATGGCATTCCAGTCCTTCGCCAACACATGGGCAAAGATGGCATTGCCCTGCGCCACGCCAACCACTTCGAGCTCGCGCTCTGCATCTATCCAAATCAGCAATTCGACATTCCAGGGAAACATGCCAGCGAATGGATCGGCGCCGAAACTACCCTCGCTCGCCAATCCCAACGGCAGTCCAGACAACTCCATACCGATGCGTGCCTTTCGGCGCGCGGCCTCGAGCTGGGTGCCCTGGCGCGCAATATCCCGCGTAAAAGTGCCGAGCAGATCGGTGTCGTAGCCGCTGACCAACTGCACCGTGCAGCCGAGCGTTTGTTGCAGGACCGGCGCAAGCGCCTGCAACTTGCCATGCTGGGTCAACAGCGCGACCTGCCGACCTGCATAACTTGAGCGTCTGGTGTCGGCGACATGGAGCGCTGTTGCGCTGATTGGGTGTTCTGACATCGATTTATTTCGTCTGCGTCGAATCCTGCGTGGCAGGGCATGGCCATGACGGGAGGGGAAATTTTTCGCTCTAACCAGACCCGTCTGGAGCGGCTGCAAACACTATCAGAACCGGGGTCAGATTAACTAATTCGGATTGGCTGCTGAGGGGCTGCGCTGGCTTCAATCCCCCTCACCCCCGCAAACAAGCCACCACCTCGGCGAGTTTATCCAGACCCTGTTCATTCCAGGGGTGCGGAATCACCGACACATGTTCCGCATCATGGGCGGCGTATTCGGCGAAGCGGTCGGCGATTTGGGAGACCGAACCGCTGAAGGGCACAGCGGTCGGCATGACGGAATATTCGCCATCGGTGACGTTCACCGAGACGGTCGCGCCGCGCGACAGCGTGGCTGGGTTGCGGTCATGTCGTTCACAGGCTGCGGCTATCGGCGCCCATGCGTCATCGAAGGTTGCAACCGCGCAATCGCCGAACGCAATCATGCAGTTCCACATGTCGGCATGTTGCGCCACCAGGCGTGACATGCGCGGTTTACCTTTCAGCGTGCCTATCATGATGGGCGGCGTGCCCGCCGAGGACCTCGGCAACAACGCGGCGTCATCAACGACGTGAAACTCTCCCTGGTAACTGACGTGTTCACCGCGCAACATCGGCAGCACAATCTGCAAGGCTTCTTCGAAACGGGCCACATGGCGCTCGAAATCAAATCCGTAAGCCTGGTGCTCTGAAACGAAGTCGCCAGCGCCGAGACCTAGAATCAAACGACCGTTGCTGATATCGACTACGGTATCGACCATACGCGCGAGCAGCGCCGGGTTACGAAAATTGGTGTTGGTCACCAAGGTACCGATGGCTATCTTTGAGGTGCTCGCAGCGACCGCCGCCGCACTGGTCCAGCATTCCCACTGACCGCCTTTGACGCCGGCCAGTTCTTCGGGCAACTGCAGCCCGACAGCGCGGAAGTCAACATAAGCCTCCCAGTAAAGATGATCGGTCAACCAGACACTGTCGAGCCCGACCACCTCGGCATGGCGGGCAAAGGCCAGCGCGCGCGGCATGCTGGCTGTCTGGCCATCCAGGGAGCCGTTCCACACCGGCAGCACGACGCCAATTTTAAGGTCTGCGGGATTCATCAAGTGTTCTCCTTGCGGTAACTGCGGGCAGGCGGCCCGCGCTACTGGCGGCGATTATAGACCGCCCCATCTGCTCTCCCTACCATCACCAGAAGCCTGCCTCGCTGACGCGAGCAGCTACTTTGAGACCGCTTCTAATACTGTTGCGCGGGTGGTGGCGTCAGTACCGCACGCGCCGAGCCGTCTGCTACCTGCGCCGCGCGGCCAAGCGCACCAAAACGCAGATACAGACTTGGCACCACAAACATGTTCAAGGCCGTCGAAGTCAACAGCCCGCACAGGATCACCATCGCCATCGGCGCCTGAATTTCACTGCCGGGCTCGCCGAGCGCCAGCGCCAGCGGCACCAGCGCCAGTCCTGCCGCCAACGCGGTCATGAGTATCGGCACCAGTCGTTCGCGGGCAGCGCGTACTACGGCCTGCTCGGCATCTGTCACGCCTTCGAATTGGCGAAGCTGCCGGATGTGCGCGACCAGCATCACACCATTGCGCGTCGCGATGCCGAACAAGGTGATAAAACCAATCAAGGTTGCGACCGACACCACATTGCCCGCCAGCACCATGCCGACCACCCCGCCGATGAGCGCCAGGGGCAGGTTGATCATGATGAGCAAGGCATCGATTCCTGAGCGAAATGCCATATAGAGCAATACGAATACCGCAGCGACCACAGCGGCGCCCAATATGGTCAGCGTTCGCGTTGCCTGCGTTGCGCTTTCAAACTGGCCACCGTACTCAAGGTGATAACCGGTCGGCAGTTTTACCTCGGCGTTCACGCGTGCCTGAATGTCTTCCACCACGCTCGCCAGATCACGGTCTGCGACGTTCGCCATCACCACTATCTTGCGCTGCACGTT
>CAMCBY010000400.1 GCA_945873015.1 Klebsiella pneumoniae | reverse complement strand
AAAGTTCTTTTCTGATGTTTTTTACTCAGCCAGCTCAGCAGCTGGCAACCCTTTGATGCCGGATAGCTTTTTATTTGGCTATTGGCTTTGACTTCATCAGATACTCTCTTTCTCTCTTTAGAGTAAGCGACTTTGCAATCACGTCAATTCCCTTGGATTCGCTTTAAGTATTCGAAAAGTTTCAACTGCTCCCTTTATTTCGATGTAATTATTTATCAATGTAGTTATTTACCTATTTATTATGCTATATGTTCCCTCGCTACACTTACAACCTGGCGATGACGGACAAAACATCGCAGGCGCCGCACAGCCACACGTCAGCGCCGCTGTGCACACTAGCTGCCGCCCGCGTCAGGGCTGGGAGATGGCCCTGCACCGGTCGCTCAGGCGAGCTTCAAGTTGTAGAACGCCTTGCGGCCCGGGTACACCGCGCGCGATCCGAGCAGGTGTTCGATGACCAGCAGGCGGTTGTACTTGGCGATCCGGTCCGAGCGCGACATCGAGCCGGTCTTGATCTGACCGGTGCCGAAAGCAGCGGCGATATCGGCGATGGTCGAATCTTCGGTCTCGCCTGAGCGATGGGAGACCACTGCCGTGTAGTTGTTGCGTTTGGCCAGTTCAATCGCGTCGAAAGTTTCCGACAGGGTACCGATCTGATTGACCTTGATGAGAATCGAATTGGCGACTTTCTGATCGATACCGCGCTGCAGGGTGGCGCTGTCAGTCACGAACAAGTCATCACCGACCAGTTGCACCTTGTCGCCGAGGGCGGCAGTCAGATGTTTCCAGCCATCCCAATCGTTCTGATCCATCGCATCTTCGATAGTGATGATCGGGTAACGCTTGCACCAGTCGGCCAGCATGTCGGTCATCTCGGGTGCAGTCAGCGTGCGGCCTTCCGATTCGAGATCGTACTTACCGTTTTTGTAGTACTCCGAGCTTGCGCAATCGAGGCCGAGCGCAATGTCGTCACCGAGCTTGTAGCCGGCCTTTTCAATCGCTCGCACGATCAGCTTGAGCGCCGCTTCGTTGGACGGCAGGTCTGGCGCAAAGCCGCCTTCGTCGCCGACCGCCGTGCTCATGCCATCGGCATTCAGCAGGCCCTTCAGAGCATGGAACACTTCGGCGCCATAACGCAGCGCTTCGCGAAAGGTCGGCGCGCCGACCGGCAGGATCATGAACTCCTGCAAATCGACACTGTTATTGGCGTGCGCACCACCGTTGATGACATTCATCATCGGCACCGGCAGCACGTATTCGGAGCTTTCACGCAAGGATTGGAACAGCGGTTTGCCGGCAGCGTTGGCGGCAGCATGGGCGGCGGCCATCGACACCGCCAGCATGGCATTGGCGCCGAGTTTGCCCTTGTTGGGCGTGCCGTCGAGGTCAATCATGGCCTTGTCGATACCGGCCTGGTCGGCAACCGCGTGGCCTTTCAGCGCCGCCGCAATCGGGCCGTTGACGTTGGCCACCGCCTTGGTCACGCCCTTGCCGAGATAACGGGCCTTGTCGCCATCACGCAGTTCCAGCGCTTCGCGTTCACCGGTAGACGCGCCCGACGGCACCGCTGCCGCGCCACGCGCACCACTGTCGGTGACAACTTCGGCGCGCACCGTCGGGTTACCGCGCGAGTCGATGATTTCCAGGGCTTCAATGCTTTTAATCTTGCTCATCGTATTCGCCGTCTAAGTTTGAATGGAATTCAGTGGGCGCCGCGCTTGATGGTGCTGTCGAGTATCTTCAAGGTCTCGAGCAAACCGCGCATGTCGGCCAGCGGCAGCGAATTGGGACCATCGGACAAAGCCCGCTCGGGATCGGGATGGGTTTCCATGAACACGCCGGACACCCCGACCGCAACTGCAGCGCGCGCCAGCGCCGGCACAAATTCGCGCTGACCACCGGAGGCCTTGCCTTGCCCACCCGGCAACTGCACGGAATGGGTGGCGTCGAACACCACCGGGCAACCGGTATCGCGCATGATCAACAGTGCGCGCATATCCGACACCAGATAGTTGTAACCAAATGATGTGCCGCGCTCACAGACCATGATCTGCTGGTTGCCGACCGCACGCGCCTTCTCAACCACGTTGGCCATATCCCACGGCGCGAGAAACTGCGCCTTCTTGATATTGACCGGTTTGCCCTGGCGCGCAACATTCTGGATAAAATTGGTCTGCCGGCACAGAAAGGCCGGGGTCTGCAAGACATCGACCACGGCCGCCACTTCGTCGAGCGGTGTGTCTTCGTGCACGTCCGTCAAGACCGGCACCTGCAACTCACGCCGCACCCGTTCCAGCACACGCAGACCCGCTTCGATACCCGGCCCGCGGTAGCTGTCATGGGCGGTGCGATTGGCCTTGTCGAACGAGGCCTTGAAGATGTACGGAATGCCGAGCTCGGTGGTGATGGTCTTCAGCGTTGAAGCTATCTCGAGCACCAGTGACTCGGATTCGATGACGCAGGGACCGGCGATCAGAAAAAAGGGTTCTGACGCGCCGACCTCAAAGTCACACAGCCGCATCGCAGACCTCGGCGGACGACTGCTTCTGGTGCAGCAGTGCCGCCTGCAGAAATGCCGTGAACAGCGGATGACCATCGCGCGGCGTGGAAGTGAACTCAGGATGGAACTGCACGCCGACGAACCACGGGTGGGTCGGGATCTCGATGATCTCGACCAGGTTGCCATCCATCGAGCGACCAGCGATGCGCATGCCGGCGGCCTCGAGGTCCATGGTGTAGGTATTGTTGAATTCGTAGCGGTGACGATGACGCTCGTTGATGAGGTCGGTGCCGTAGGCGCGCGCCACAAAGCTGTTCGGCGCGAGCCTGCAGGCCTGGCCGCCGAGACGCATGGTGCCGCCGACATCGGCATCGGCACTGCGCACTTCGACCGCGCCGTCGGCGGTCTTCCACTCGGTGATGAGGGCGATGACCGGGCTCGGCGTACGATTGTCGAACTCGGTGGAATGGGCGCGTTCGAGATTGGCCTTGTTGCGCGCAAACTCAATCACCGCGGCCTGCATACCTAAACAGATGCCGAGGTAAGGCACGCGGTTCTCGCGGGCGTACTGCACCGCCAATACCTTGCCTTCGATGCCACGTTCGCCGAAACCGCCCGGCACTAAAATCGCGTCCATCGAAGCCAGTTCGCCGCAGCCATCGGCTTCCAGGCGTTCGGAATCGACGTAATGAATGTTGACGCGGGTGCGGGTGTGGATGCCGGCGTGGGTCAGCGCTTCGGACAGCGACTTGTACGACTCGGTGAGGTTGACGTATTTGCCGACCAGCGCGATATCGACCGCGTGCTGCGGATGTTCCAGTGCATAGACCACATTGTTCCACTGGGTCAGATCGGCCGGCGGCACCTTGAGGCCGAGCTTCTCGACCACGATGTCGTCCAGCCCCTCTTCTTTCAGCAGCATCGGAATCTTGTAGATGGTGTCGGCATCGCGCGCGGTGATCACGGCGCGTTCCTCGACATTGGTGAACAGCGCAATCTTGCGCCGCTCCGAGGCCGGCAGCGCACGGTCGGCGCGGCACAGCAGAATATCGGGCTGGATGCCTATCGAGCGCAGTTCCTTGACCGAATGCTGGGTCGGCTTGGTTTTCATCTCGCCGGCCGAGTTGATGTAGGGAATCAAAGTCAGGTGGATATACAGCGTATTGGCCGCGCCGAGTTCGACACGCATCTGACGAATCGCTTCCAGGAACGGCAAAGACTCGATATCGCCCACCGTGCCACCAATCTCGACCATCGCCACTTCGGCGTTGCCGGCACCCTGCTTGATGCAGCGGATGATTTCGTCGGTGATATGCGGAATGACCTGCACCGTCGCGCCAAGATATTCGCCGTGGCGTTCCTTGCGGATGACATTGGCGTAGATGCGGCCAGTGGTGTAATTGCTCAGCGACGAGGTGCGGTGACGCACGAAACGCTCGTAGTGCCCAAGATCGAGATCGGTCTCGGCGCCGTCATCGGTGACAAACACTTCGCCATGTTGAAACGGACTCATGGTGCCCGGGTCAACGTTGATGTAGGGGTCGAGTTTGACCATCGAGATCTCGAGGCCACGGGCCTCAAGTATGGCCCCGAGCGAGGCGGCAGCGATGCCTTTCCCCAACGAGGACACGACGCCGCCAGTAACGAAAATATATCGCGTCATGCAGAATTGA
>CAMCBY010000399.1 GCA_945873015.1 Klebsiella pneumoniae | reverse complement strand
GGGTTCATCGAGCAGCAGCACCTTGGGGTTGGTCACCAGCGCGCGCGCGATGACGAGTTGCTGCTGTTGACCACCGGACAGATTGCCGGCCTTGCGATTGGCCATCTCGCGCAGGATCGGAAACAGCGTGAAGATTTCTTCAGGGATGTTGTCCTTGCGGTTGCGCAAACCCGTCAGCACGTTCTCCATCACAGTCAGGGCCGGAAATACCATGCGCCCCTGTGGCACATAGGCGAGGCCATGTTCGACACGTTTATGGCTGGGCATGCCGGCCAGATCGTGACCGGCCAGCTTCAGCGAACCGGCGCGACTCGGCAGGATGCCGATCAGCGATTTGAACAAGGTGCTCTTGCCCATGCCGTTGCGGCCCATGACCGCGAGTATCTCGCCCTCGCCGGCGTTGAAGCCGACTTGGTGCACCACTTCGCTCTCGCCGTAGCTGACGGTGAAATCGCGAACTTCCAACATGTGTCCTCCCAGGCCGCGCTGCGGCTCAATGTCCGAGGTAGACTTCGATCACGCGCGGGTCGGCCTGCACATGGTCCATGCTGCCTTCGGCGAGCGTTTTCCCCTGGTGCAGCACGGTCACGCGGTGTGCGATGCTTTTGACGAATTCCATGTCGTGTTCAATCACGATCACGGAGCGGTTGTTGGAGATGCGGGTTAACAGTTCCGCAGTCTTCTGCCGTTCGCTGACACTCATGCCGGCGACCGGCTCATCGAGCATCAGCAGTTCCGGGTCCTGCATGAGCAACATGCCAATCTCGAGCCACTGCTTCTGGCCATGACTCAGGAGTTCGGCGGCGTCATCGAGGCGCTCGTCGAGATAGATGAGTTCGGCCACTTCCCTGACGCGGTCCATCAGTGCCTGGTCGCGACGGAAGAACAGGCTGCCGAACACGCTGCGGCCACGCGGATAGGAGACCTCGAGGTTTTCCAGTACCGTCAGGTTTTCGTAGATGGACGGAGTCTGGAACTTGCGCCCGATACCGCGCCGCACCCGCTCGTATTCCGGCATACGGGTCAGTTCCATGTCCTTGAACTTGATTGAACCTTCGGTGGCGCGCGTGCGGCCACAGATGAGGTCGAGCAGGGTGGTCTTGCCGGCACCGTTGGGGCCTATCACCACGCGCAACTCGTTCTGTTCGACGTAGAGGTTCAAATCGTTGACCGCCTTGAAGCCATCAAACGACACCGACAGGTTCTCGACCGCGAGCACGATGCGTGCGCCGTTCATGCGGCACCTCCTTTGGCACGCAGCGCGCTGGGCGCTGCCGGTTCGTCAGTGGGAGGCGTGCTACGGTTTGCACCGCGCGCCGGTAACTGGCTGCCCTGACGCGCACGCCATTGTTTGAACCAGCCGCTTATGCTTTCGCCGAGGCCGGCGAGGCCGTTCGGGAACAACATCACGACCGCGATGAACAAGCTGCCCATGAGGAACAGCCACAACTGTGGAAAACTTTCCGAGAAATAGGACTTGCCGAAGTTGACGGCGAGGCTGCCGTACACCGCGCCGACCAGTGACAGACGCCCGCCGACCGCGGTAAAAATCACCATCTCAATCGACGGCACGATGCCGACGAAGGAGGGCGACATGAAGCCGACTTGTAGAGTGAACATCGCGCCACCGACCGCCGACAACATCGCGGCCAGGGTGAAGATGAAGACTTTAAAAGCGGCGACGTCGTAGCCCGAGAATCGCACTCGTTCCTCTTTGTCGCGCAGCGCCAGCAGGAGTTTGCCGAACTTGGTCTTGAGCACCACTTGCCCCAGCAGTACGGCGCCGAGCAGCAGCGCGGCATTGACGAAATACAGCACGTATTTGGCGTGGTCGGTGCGGATGTCCCAGCCGAGCAGGGTCTTGAGATCGGTAATGCCGTTGACGCCGCCGGTGTAGCCCTGCTGGCCGATGATGAGGATGCTCAACATCGCGGCAAAGGCCTGCGTCATGATCGCGAAGTACACACCGCCGACGCGCCGCTTGAACATCGCCAGGCCAATGATGAAAGCGAGCAGACCCGGCACCGCAACGATCGCAAACAGCGTGAAGGTAAAGCTGTGAAAGGGCTGCCATAGCGCCGGCAAGGCGGTGATCTGATTCCAGTCCATAAAATCCGGAATGCCGGGCGTGGACTGAATCTTGGTGCTTTCCCGGTCGGACGCTTCAAGTTTCAGAAACATCGCCATCGCATAACCGCCGAGGCCGAAGAACACGCCCTGGCCGAGGCTGAGAATGCCGCCGTAGCCCCAGCACAGCACCAGTCCAATCGCAACGAAGGCGTAAGTCAGATACTTGCCGACCAGGTTGAGGCGGAACAGGTCGAGCGTCAGGGGCAACACCGCGAGGATGAATACCGCCAGTACCGCGAGGGGTACATAGGCGCGCCAGGCGGGCGCGCTGTCCGGTTTGTTTGCAGTCAATGGAGCTGTGGTCATGAGTCTTTTCCTCGTTCGTCGTCGCGTTCGTGTTACTTGCGTACACGCAGCCGGAACAGACCTTCCGGACGCAACATGAGAATGCCGATGATGGTCGCGAGCGTGATGACCTTCGCCGTCGAGCCGGTCATGAAGAACTCAAGCGTGGAGTTGGTCTGGGCGATGGAGAACGCCGAGGCAATCGTCCCGAGCAGGCTCTGCGCGCCACCGAATACCACCACCAGGAAGGTGTCGACGATGTACAACGAACCGCTGGTCGGGCCGGTCGAACCGATGGTGGTGAATGCGGCGCCGGCGACGCCGGCGATACCGCAGCCGAGTGCGAAGGTGAGACGGTCAATCTTGGCGGTGTCGATGCCGACTGCGCCGGCCATGGCGCGATTCTGGGTCGTTGCGCGAACCCGCAGGCCCCAGCGCGAATAGAACATGATGGCGGCGACCGAGCAGGTCAGAGCCAGGGTCAAGGCCATCACGAACAGGCCGTTGAGCGGAATGTCGAGACCTTCTTTCGGCGAATAGGAACCCATCAACCACGCCGGCAGGGTGGCGCTGACTTCCTTGGGGCCAAAGGTTGAACGAAAGGTCTGCTGCATGATGAGCGACAGACCCCAGGTCGCGAGCAGTGAATCTAGAGGTCGCCGGTATAGATGCCTGATCATCAGCCATTCGACCAGGTAGCCAATCACGAAGGCCACGCCGAAGCCGACCACGATCGCGGCGATAAAATAATAATTCTCGAACCACGGCGCGTAACTCGCGGACCAGACCGAGAGCAGATAAGTGGTGTAGGCACCGATGGTGAGAAACTCACCGTGGGCCATGTTGATGACGCCCATCTGGCCAAAGATGATGGCAAGCCCCAGGGCCATCAGCAGCAATACGCTGAAGTAGGAGAGGCCATTGAAGCCCTGCATGATGAGGACCGAACCGAATTCCGAAAATGACATGCCGTCCATCGTCTGTGCTCCGCGCTGGCGCCTTGATCAAATGCGGGCCGGGTCACGGCCCGCACTGTTGAACATGAGAGAGTCAGCCGCGCGCGTCCGTGCGCGTGGCCAAGCGGGTCGTGTTTACTGATAACCCTTCGGGAAGGGGTTGGGCTCGATGAGATCTGACTCGTACAGGACCTTGTACTGGCCATCCGCGAGGGCTTCGCCGATGCGCAGCTTGCTCCACAGGTGATGGTTCTCATGCACCTTCACGTAGCCTTCCGGCGCGGTGGTGAGTTCGATGCCAGGGGATGCCGCGGCAATCTTGTCGATGTCAAAGCTGCCGGCTTTCTCAACCGCAGCTTTCCACAGCCACGGACCGAGGTAGGCCGCCTGGGTGACGTCGCCGATCACTGCCTTTTCGCCATACTTGGCCTTGAAGGCTGCCACGAACTTCTTGTTGTTCTCGTTATCGAGACTCTGGAAGTACTTCATGGCGGCATAGAAACCGACCATGTTCTCGCCGCCGATGCCTAAGATTTCGTCTTCGGTCACCGAGATGGTGAGGATGGTCTGCTTGTCGGAGGTCACACCGGCTGCTTTGAGCTGCTTCCACCACGCAACGTTGCTGCCGCCGACGATGATGCTGTACACCGCGTCAGGTTTTTTGAGCTCGATCTTGTTGATGAGCGAGCCGAACTGGGTGTGGCCGAGCGGGAAATAGTCTTCACCCACCACTTCGCCTTTCAGCACGTTCTCAATGTGCTTGCGCGCAATCTTGTTGGAGGTGCGTGGCCAGATGTAATCCGAGCCGACCAGATAGAATTTTTTC
>CAMCBY010000398.1 GCA_945873015.1 Klebsiella pneumoniae | reverse complement strand
GCCGCTGGTGGTGGTGCAGATCATCACCGGCATCCTGCTCGGGCCCGGCATCCTCGGCGCCGTGTTCCCGAACTACTACACCTTTGTATTCAATCCGCAGGTCATCCTGGCTTTGAACGGCATCGCCTGGTGGGCGGTGATGTTATTTGTGTGGATAGCCGGCATTGAACTCGATCTCCGTCAGGCGTGGCTGCATAAACGCGAAAGCGGCATCACGGCCGGTCTCGCACTGACGGTGCCGCTGGTGTTTGGCAGTGGGGTGGCGCTTGGCCTCTTGCAGTACTCAGGCTGGCTAGGACCCAAGGCGCAATCATGGCAGTTCGTATTGGGCATCGGCATGGCCTGCGCGGTGACCGCCTTGCCGATCCTGATTTTGTTCATGGAAAAGCTCGACATTCTGCGTAAACCGCTCGGTCAGCGCATCTTGCGTTACGCGAGTCTCGATGACATCGCTATCTGGGGTGTACTGGCCTTGATTCTGATGGACTGGCAGCGGGTCGGGCGTCAAGTCGGATTTCTGCTGGTGTTCACCATTGCGGCGTGGTTGTTCCGGCGCCTGATGGTGGCGCTGCCGCCGCGCGACCGCTGGTATGTCGGCCTCATCTGGCTGGCCATGTGCGGATTTGGCGCCGATTGGTCGGGCCTGCATTTTATGGTCGGCGCATTCCTGTCCGGCGCGGTCATGGATACCGACTGGTTCAAGCTCGAAGACATGGATGCCCTGCGCCACAACGTGCTGCTGGTAATCATGCCGGTGTTTTTCCTGAGCACCGGTCTGCGTACGGCCTGGACCATGGGCGGCAGTGCGGTGTTCGTGGCAGCCGGCGTGTTGTTGGCCGCCTCGGTCAGCGGCAAACTACTGGGCGTACATCTGGCCGGCAAAATCCTGCGCTGGCAGCCCGGCGAAGCGAGTCTCATCGGTTGGTTGCTGCAGACCAAGGCGCTGATCATGATCATCTTCGTCAATGTGCTGCTGGATAAACAGATCATCACCAATACCACCTTCACCGCGCTGCTGCTGATGGCTATCGGCAGCACCATGCTGACCATTCCGGTGGTGACACCGAAACTCAGGCGATTGGCGTCCATCACCCAACGACTGAGTTGAGCCGCGAGTGAATCGAGACTATTTCGCCAAATTTCGCGGTACTGGCGCGCTTGCGCCGCCGCGCGCGCCGTTACGCAAGATAGGCGCGGCCGGTCTCGGCGCCGCACTTGCGATAGGGCTGCTCGCCACTATCGAACACGGTTATACGCTGGCGCTGCTGCTCGGCTCGTTTGGCTCAAGCTGCGCGATGCTGTTCGCTTATCCCGAAATCGCCTTTGCGCAACCCCGCAATGTGGTCGGCGGGCATTTCCTGAGTTCGCTGGTCGGGCTCGGCGTGCTGTCGATGTGTGGTCACGCGTGGTGGGCGGTCGGACCGGCGGTCGGTGCAGCGGTGATGGTCATGATGCTGGCGCGCTGCCTGCATCCGCCGGCAGCGTCCAATCCGGTGATTATTTTCCTCACCCAGCCCAGTTGGGATTTCCTGTGGTTCCCGACTTTAAGTGGAGCCGTGCTGCTGGTCGTGATTGCGCTGTTCTACAACAACGCCATACGTTCGCGTGACTATCCGCGTTACTGGTAAACGCGGCGCTGCGTTTTACACAAAACGCGTCGCCTCGGTTGCCGCCACGCGCCCTTCATCGGTCGGCACCACCCACACCTCGACGCGGCTGCCCGGCGCATGGATGGCGCACACCGCATCACCCACGGCGGCACGGTTGAGTGCCGGGTCTATCACCACGCCCAGCCAGCTCAGTGCCGCGCAGACCGCCGCGCGCAGACTGCCATCGTGTTCACCAATGCCGCCGCTGAACGCGAGCACATCCAGACCCTGCAGACAGGCGATAAGAGCGCCCGCTTCACGCACCAGACGATGAGTAAACAATTCAATTGCGCGGCGCGCCGCCTCGCCCCCATCGGCGCGCAGCCGACGCATGTCGGCCGACACACCTGACACGCCCAATAAACCACTCTGCTTGTAGAGCAGGGTCTGCAGGCGTTGGTGGTTCCAGCCTTGTTCGAGCAGATACAACAACACGCCCGGATCGAGCGCGCCGCAGCGGGTGCCCATCATGAGACCATCGAGCGTCGAAAAACTCATGGTGGTCGCACAACTGCGACCGTCGCGCGCCGCGCACAGGCTGGCGCCATTGCCGAGATGGGCCATCAGCACACGCCCTGCGGCCTGCGCGCTGTGGGCCTGCAAGGCGCCCATGATGTACTGGTAGGACAGGCCGTGAAACCCGTAGCGGCGCAACCCCTGGGTGGTCAGCGTGGGCGGTAAAGCGAGACTCGATTCCACCACCGGCAGGGTGGCGTGATAAGCGGTATCAAAACAGGCGACTTGCGGTATTTGCGGGAAAGCGTCGCGAAACGCGACGATGCCGGCGAGGTTATGCGGCTGGTGTAAAGGCGCCAGCGCATTGAGTTGCGTGAGCGCCGCCAGCACTTCATCGTCCACCAGCACACTCGTGGTAAAGGCACTGCCGCCATGCACCACGCGGTGCGCGATGATGCGCAGCGCCGGCATCGCAGGCAGGCTGTCGAGCAACTCCCGCAGGCTGCGCAGCGCGCGCTCAAAAGGTGCCTCGCTGCCCGCCGGCAACGCACTGCAAGTCTCTTGTGCATCAACGCGCCACTTGAGCTCGGGTGTGCCGCCCGGCTCAAGTCCTTCGATATTGCCACGCACAAGCGCAGCCCCCACCGCAGCGCCTTGCAGCGCATAGACAGCGAACTTGAGCGAAGACGAGCCGGCATTGATGGCGAGGATAGCCACGGCTAGAAGCGAGCTCGGTCGGCGTGCTCACGCTCACCCAAGGTCAAGGACAGCACGTAACAGCGTTTGGCGACTGCATTCCCGCCGCACTCCACCGACGGCAAGCCCGCGTTCAATCCAGACGCACCAGACGTTCGGTCTTTAAGGGGTCACGATCTCCCAGAAACAATTCCAGCCAGCCGACAGGTTTGCCGGGCGCACCCTGCGCCTCTTCCATCACCAACCACGCTTCGAGGATGAACTTGAGTGGATATCCATCCAGCGCCTGCATGATCAACCATGCACGCGCCCGCTTCGATCCCGGCACAAACGGCTTGCTCGGCTGGGCTATCACATGCACTCGCGTCTCCAGCGAGAACCGGTTGGTTTTGGACATCAGGCCACAAGCTCCATCAGTCGAATGAGGCGCTGCAATCCGGGCGAATCATTTGGCACGTGAATTCAATGCGCACTCCGTTGCACGGCAGCGTGCGCCCTGCCGTAGTCTATTCTCGAAAAGGGTTCGCAACAGAATTCCTGATTAACACGTGCCGGACTGCAACACTACCGTTGCCCTGCAGGAATGTGGTCAAACAACTTAAGGTCGTCCGACGCGGGCACACCTCACTGCCGCGGGCCGCGGCCCCGCAGGCACGGTGGCAATGTCAGCCATATTTGGCCAGGATCTTGGCGACGTGCGCTCCCGCAGCCTTGGCGCTCGAAAGGTCGCTCGCGCCCATCATCTCCGCTTCCATCGAACAGGCCATCATTTCGTAAAACGCGCGATCGAGCGCCCGCCGGGCTGCGGCGATCTGCTGGGCCACGGCTTCGCAACCGGCATCCGCATCGATCATGCCCTGTATCCCGCGCAACTGACCTTCTACCCGGCGCAACCTTGTGATCATGCTGCGCTTGTGAAGAGCCAGCGCCGCCGCCTGTTGAGCTGCATCCACTATCGCTATCTCCCGTCTTTATTGGCCTCCCCTCTCGGATGGCGCCACCGCGCCCAAGGCCTCCTGCTCCATCTGTAAGTAGACGTTATACGCATTGCCGCGATTGGCGACATCAAAGGTCGGCAGCGCGTTGAAGCGGCGCCAGTCGATGCGTGCGTATGCGTCGTCGAAAGTAACAAATTCCGCGACAGCGCGCCGCATCTCGCTACGCAGGAAATCGAGGTAGTCGTGGGTGAGGGTCAGATCGTCGCGCGGATGGTAGGAGGCCGGCCCGTGTCCTGGTACACGTATCTTGGTCGGCACCGCGAGCAGACGCTCAATAGCCTGCAACCAGG
Organism: Klebsiella pneumoniae; assembly: GCA_945873015.1. Lineage (GTDB taxonomy): Bacteria > Pseudomonadota > Gammaproteobacteria > JADJYF01. The sequence continues at coordinate 150 of CAMCBY010000398.1, read as the reverse complement.
TTGCAGTGTCCGCCTCACCGACGAAGGGCACACGGGCGGCGTAGACAGTATCGCCGGCAAACAGAACATCGTCCGGATCGACCTTCATCACCCAGTCCTCGGGCGAGTGCCCCGGACCGACATGTGTCAGTGTGAAACGCAGTCCACCGA
>CAMCBY010000397.1 GCA_945873015.1 Klebsiella pneumoniae | reverse complement strand
GCACATCAAAAGCTTGCTCCAGCGCGTCAAAGAACGCGCTACCGGGGCCGGTCTGCCAGCGTCCTGCGACCGCCGTACTCGCACCCGCGTTCACTTCCCAATAGGACTCCAGCGCGCGGAAATGATCGATACGCACTATATCCGCATGGCGCAATGCTGAGCGCAGTCGCGCCTGCCACCAGACAAAGCCGGTCTCGGCGTGACGCTCCCATAGATACAGGGGATTGCCCCACAACTGTCCATCGGCGCTGAAATAATCCGGCGGCACGCCGGCGACCACGCGCGGCTGACCAAGATCGTCAAGCTCAAACAGGTCGCGCGCCGCCCACACTTCAACGCTGTCGAAGGCGACATAGATTGGCACATCGCCAACAATGCGGATGCCACGTTCGTGCGCATAGTCACGCAGTGCCTGCCATTGGCGCGCAAAGCTCCACTGCACAAAACACCAGAAGTCGCACTCGGCCGACAGGCTGGTGCGCGCTGCGCGCAGGGCCGGCGCTTCGCGCGCCGCGATTTCTGCCGGCCATTCAATCCAGGCAGTGTGCTCGCCATGACGACCGCGCAGCGCCATGAACAAGGCGTAATCGTTGAGCCAGGTATATTCAGCCGCGCACCACGCGCGAAATTCTTCGTGCAGGCTTTTGAAACGGGTTGCCTCCGCAAAAAACGCACCGGCGGCGAGATGCAATAAACGCATGCGCAGGCGGCTCGAGGCATCAAAGTCGATGGCGCCGGGCGCCGCCTGCAGGCGCGCGTATTCACTGACCAGCATCGCGTCGTCGAGCAGGCCGAGCGCCGCCAGTTCGTCAGGCGACACCAGCAAGGGATTGCCGGCGTGGGTGGCGGGGCTGGTGTAGGGCGAATATCCCGGCCCGACCGGGTTGAAGGGCAGCACTTGCCACAGGCTCTGACCGGCGCTCGTGAGCCAGTCGATAAAACGTCGTGCGGCAGCACCAAAATCACCGCTGCCGGCGTCACGCACGCAACCGCGTTCGTCGACCGGCGCCGGCAGGCAGGTCGGATGCAGCAGAATGCCGCTGGCCCGTGCAATGCTCATAACGCCACCTCCACGGGGCCTTGTATCACGGTCACACTGCGCGCCTTGAGTAGCACGCTGTCGCCTTCGATGCGCTGTCCGTCGAGCGCGAAGGGCGCCGGCAGCGCAGTATCGAAACGTAGCGTCCAGCGGCCGGGTGGCAGCGGGAACGGGCAGTCCTTCTGTTCGGCATTAAACAGCACCAGCAATGGTGCGGTGCCTTCGATGGCGCGCGCACCGAGCAGCATGCCGAGGACAAAACGTTGTGTTTCGCGCCAGTGGTCGGCGTGCATTTCCTGCCCTTCGCGATTGAGCCATAACACGTCGCGTCGGCCACCGCCGTCGGCCTCGCCGTTCCACCAGCGGCTATCGCGCAATTGCGGTGTGGCGCGGCGCATCTCAACCAGGCGCGCGGTGAAGTCGAGCAGTTCGTTATCGATTTTGGTCCAGTCGTACCAGCTCACTTCGTCGTCGTGGGCATAAGCATTGTTATTGCCACGCTGACTGCGGCCGAGTTCATCACCACCGAGCAGCATCGGCACCCCACGCGACAACATCAAGGTCGCCAGCATCGCGCGTTTCAGGCGCCCGCGCAGGGTGTTGACCATCAGCAGTTCGCTATCGCCCTCGGCGCCGCAGTTCCAGGAGAGGTTATGGTTGTGGCCGTCGCGGTTGTCTTCGCCGTTGCTTTCGTTGTGTTTGCGGTCGTAACTGACGAGGTCCTGCAGGGTGAAACCATCGTGCGCAGTGATGAAGTTGATGCCGGCAAACACGCCCCGACCACCGTGATGAAACAGTTCACTTGAGCCCGCGAGGCGCGCTGCAAACTCACCACGGTCGGCGGTCTTGCGCACCCAGAAGGCGCGCACCGCATCACGGTAACGATCGTTCCACTCCGACCAGCCGGGCGGAAAATGACCGAGTTGATAGCCGCCGGGGCCCGCGTCCCACGGTTCGGCGATGAGTTTTACACGCGACAGCACCGGGTCCTGAGCGACCGCCATGAGGAACGGGTGGCGCGCATCGAAACCCTGCGGGCCGCGCGCCAGCGATGCGGCGAGATCGAAACGAAAGCCGTCGACATGCATGTCCGTCACCCAGTAGCGCAACGAATCGAGCACGAACTGCAGCACACGCGGCTGCGAGAGATCGAGACTGTTGCCGGTGCCGGCATGATTTTCGTAAAAGCGCGCATCTTCATGGCGCAGGCGATACCAGCTCGTATTATCGAGACCGCGCCACGACACTGTCGGCCCACGCTGATCGGATTCGGCGGTGTGATTGAACACCACGTCGAGAATGACTTCGATGCCCGCCGCGTGCAGGCCGCGCACCATACTGCGAAATTCATACACCGCGTCGCGCGCCGCAAAACGCACGTCCGGCACATTGAAGGCGAGCGTGTTATAGCCCCAGTAGTTATGCGCGCCGCGCCGCGCCAGTGCATGTTCGGTGACATGCTGATGCACCGGTAGCAGATTGACCGCGGTGACGCCGAGGCGGCGCAAATGGGCAATGGCGGGCGGCGAAGCCACGCCGAGAAAACGCCCGCGATGCTCGGGATCAACCTCGGGATGGCGCCAGGTGAAACCTTTCACATGCACTTCGTAGAGCACGGTGTCGGCGAGCGGCACACGCGGTGGCTGGTCATCGCCCCAGTCGAAGCTGTCGACCTCGACCGCGGCCTTGGGCATGTCGCGCGCGTTGTCGAGCGCGACATGTTTGTCGCTGCTGTCGTGTATATCGCCCAGATGCGTTTCACTCCAGCGCCATTGACCGGCCAGCCGCCGCGCATACGGATCGAGCAGCAGCTTGTTGGGATTAAAACGATGGCCGCGCGCTGCGTCCTGCGGACCGTAGGCGCGCAGTCCGTAGACCAGGCCGGCACCGGCGCCGGGCAACAGCCCATGCCAGACGCCGTCGGTATAGGCCGGCAGTGCCACGCGCGCCAGTTCGCGCGCGCCATCGCGGTCATAAATACACAACTCGATGCGGGTCGCATGCGCAGAAAACACCGCGAAGTTGATGCCGCTCGCGGTGAGCGTTGCGCCTAGCGGCCAGGGTGTGCCGGCTTCAAGGGTCATGGTGTCAGTCAGTCCAGTGCAGATAGAGGGCCGCCAGTGGCGGCAGGTCGAGCAGCAGCGAATGACTGCGGCCGTGAGCGGCGACGGCGTCTGCACACAAGCGCGCGCCGTGGTTGCCGAGATTGCTGCCGCCGTAATGGTCGGAATCGGAATTGAGACATTCGTACCAGGCGCCGTCGGCCGGCACACCGAGCCGATAGCCATAACGCACCACCGGCGTGAAATTGAATATCGCAATCACGCGCTCGCGCGGCGCGTGACTATGGCGCATAAAGGCCAGCACGCTGAGTTCGTGTTCTTCATGACTGAGCCATTCAAAACCACCGGCTTCGCTGTCGCGCGCATGCAGCGCCGGCAGCGAGCGATAACGTTGGTTGAGATCGCCCACCAACTGCTGCACCCCGCGATGGGCGGGCTCAGCGAGCAGATGCCAATCCAGCGCGCGGTCGTGATTCCATTCGCGCTCCTGTGCCAGTTCAGCGCCCATGAACAACAGCTTGCGGCCCGGGTGCGCATACATGAAGGCCAGCAGCAGGCGCAGATTGGCAAAACGTTGCCAGCGGTCGCCCGGCATCTTGCCGAGCAGCGAGCCCTTGCCGTGCACTACTTCGTCGTGCGACAGCGGCAGCACAAAATGTTCGTTGAACGCGTACAACAGACCAAAGGTCAGTTCGTTCTGGTGATGGCGACGGTGGAACGGGTCGCGCGCAAAATAACGCAATACGTCGTTCATCCAGCCCATGTTCCACTTGTAATGGAAACCGAGACCTCCGCTCGAGGTCGGCTGGCTGACGCCCGGCCAACTGGTCGATTCTTCGGCGATGGTGAGGGCGTGAGGATGATCGGCGCCGAGTTCTTCATTCATGCGTTTAAGAAACGCGATCGCTTCGAGATTCTCGCGACCGCCGTGGACGTTTGGCACCCATTCGCCGTGCGCGCGACTGTAGTCGCGATAGATCATCGAGGCCACCGCATCGACGCGCAGACCGTCGATGCCGAACTGCTCTATCCAGTAGCGCGCATTCGCAATCAGAAAATCCCGCACCTCGAAACGACCGTAATTGTAGATAAGCGTGCCCCAGTCGGGATGGCTGCCTTCGCGTGGATCCGCGTGTTCATA
>CAMCBY010000396.1 GCA_945873015.1 Klebsiella pneumoniae | reverse complement strand
CGACCCATCAGCCGGTCGAACACGCCAACAGCCTGCGCCTGATCCCGAACCTCGACGTCTGGCGCCCCTGCGACGCGGCCGAGACTGCGGTCGCGTGGCGCGCTTCGCTGGAACGCGACAATGGTCCGAGCGCGCTCTTGTTGTCGCGTCAGAACCTGCCGCAGCAGCCGCGCGATGCCGCGACACTGGCCAACGTCACGCGCGGTGGTTATGTGCTCGTCGACAGCGACCAGCCGGCCACCGTCATCGTCATCGCGACCGGCTCGGAAATCGGCCTTGCCCGTGAAGTCGTCACCGCGCTCAGCAACGACGGCCACGCCGTGCGTCTGGTCTCGATGCCCTGCGCCGAAGCCTTTGCCCGTCAGGACGCCGCGTACCGCGACAGCGTATTGCCGCCCGGCGTGCGCAAACGTATCGCGATTGAAGCCGGCAGCACGGATTTCTGGTATCGCTATGTCGGTCTCGATGGCGCCGTCATCGGTCTCGACCACTTTGGCGCGTCGGCGCCGGCCGGCGCCCTGTTCGAGCTTTTCGGGCTGACAGCCGCTAAGGCGACTGCCACTGCGCGCGCGCTTTTGAAAGTATGAGCGGCGTGCCGCACAGTCAACGCAACCTATAAAACTTTAAGAATTCATTCACCGCCCAATTGACGGAGCTTCAATCATGACCATACGTGTCGGTATCAATGGCTATGGCCGCATCGGCCGCAACGTGCTGCGTGCGCTGTTCGAGGCCGAGCGCACTGGCGAAATCGAAATCGTTGCTGTGAACGATCTCGGCGACGCCGAAACCAATGCCCACCTGACCCGTTACGACAGCGCCCACGGCAAGTTCCCGGGCAAGGTCGAAGTCAAGGACGGCAACATGATTGTCAACGGCCGTGTGATCAAAGTGTTCTCCGAACGCGACCCATCCAAACTGCCGTGGGGCGATCTGGGTGTCGATGTGGTGCATGAGTGCACTGGTCTGTTCACCAGCAAGGACAAGGCCGGCCAGCATCTGAAGGGCGGCGCCAAGCAGGTGCTGATCTCGGCACCGGGCGGCAACGATGTGGACGCAACGATTGTGTATGGCGTCAATCATGGCGTGCTGAAAGCGACCGACACGGTGGTCTCCAATGCCTCCTGCACTACCAATTGCCTGGCGCCGCTGGTCAAGCCGCTGCACGAAAAGATTGGTCTGGTGGCGGGCATCATGACCACCATCCATGCCTATACCAATGATCAGGTGCTGACCGACGTTTACCACACTGATCTGCGTCGCGCGCGCTCTGCCACCCAGTCCATGATCCCGACCAAAACCGGCGCCGCGGCGGCGGTCGGTCTGGTGCTGCCGGAACTGAACGGCAAGCTCGACGGATACGCGGTACGTGTGCCGACCATCAATGTGTCGCTGGTCGACCTGACCTTCCAGGCGGCGCGTGAAACCTCCACCAAGGAAGTCATCGAAGTGGTGCGTGCGGCCGCGGCCGACGGCCCCTTGAAGGGCATTCTCATCGTCAACGACGAACCGCTGGTCTCCATCGACTTCAACCACAACCCGGCTTCGTCGATTTTTGAAGCGTCCAATACCAAGGTCGTCAACGGCACCATGGTCAAGGTGCTGTCGTGGTACGACAACGAGTGGGGTTTCTCCAATCGTATGCTCGATACCACCATCGCCATGGTCAAGGCGCGAGGCTGAAGACCATGCTGAAGATGAGCGCACTCGATCTCAAGGGTAAGCGCGTTTTGATCCGCGAAGATTTCAACGTGCCTTTGAAGAACGGCAAGATTAGCGACGATACGCGCCTGCGCGCGGCACTACCGACCCTGAAGCTGGCGCTCGATGCCGGTGCCGCGGTGCTGGTGATGTCGCACCTCGGGCGACCCAAGGAAGGCAAGGTGGAAGCCGAGTCGTCCTTGTTACCGGTGGTCGGTGCGCTCTCTGCTTTGCTTGGCGTGCCGGTGGCCTTCGGCGCCGACTGGATTGATGGTGTCGAACTCAAACCCGGCACCATCACCCTCGGCGAGAACACCCGTTTCCTGGTCGGTGAGAACGCCAACGACGATGCGCTCGCGAAACGTATGGCGGCGCTGTGCGATGTGTTCGTCAACGACGCGTTCGCGACCGCCCATCGCGCCCAGGCTTCGACCCATGCAGTTGCCAAGTTCGCGCCCATCGCCTGCGGTGGTCCGTTGCTGATGGCCGAAGTCGAAGCACTGCACCAGGCGCTCAAGGCGCCGGCGCGGCCGTTGGTCGCGATCGTGGGCGGCTCCAAGGTCTCGACCAAACTCGACCTGCTGGAGTCGCTGGTCAGCAAAGTCGATCAACTGGTGGTGGGCGGCGGTATCGCCAACACCTTCCTCGCCGCCGCCGGCAAGGAAGTTGGCAAATCACTGTGCGAGCGCGAGATGCTCGATATCGCCAAGCGCCTGTTGGCCGGCGACGCGCATATTCCGATCCCGATAGACGTGGTGTGTGGCAAGGAATTTTCTGAAACCACACCCGCCATCACCAAAAGCGTCGATGCGGTTGCAGCCGACGACATGATCATGGACTTGGGGCCACAGAGCCTCGACGCGCTGTGCGCCGAGATTGAAAAGGCCGGCACCATCGTATGGAACGGTCCGCTGGGCGTGTTTGAATTCGACAATTTCGCAGCCGGCACCGCGCGCCTCGCCAGGGCGATTGCCAATTCCAAGGCCTTCTCCATAGCCGGTGGCGGTGACACCCTGGCGGCGATTGCCAAGTTCGGCATCAGCGGCGATGTGTCTTATATCTCCACCGCCGGTGGCGCGTTCCTGGAGTTCCTCGAGGGCAAGACCCTGCCCGCCATCGAGATTCTGGAACAGCGCGCCGCGCAGGGATGATCAGCGCGTCAACGACGTCTGACACGCACGGCGCGCGCCGGCTCCCCGCATGAGACGCACCAAAATCGTCGCCACGCTGGGGCCGGCCACTGACCAACCCGGCATGCTGGCCCGCCTCATTGCGGCGGGCCTGGACGCCGCCCGCCTCAACTATTCCCACGGCGATGCCGCCGATCATGCGCGTCGCGCACACGAAGTACGCCAGGCGGCAGCGGCGGCCGGTCGTGAAGTCGGCCTGATTGCCGATTTGCAGGGCCCCAAAATTCGCCTCGAATGTTTTCGCGACGGGCCCGTGACGCTGCTTGAGCGCGCGCGTTTTGTTATCGACGCCGAACTCGACGCCAATGCCGGCACCCTCGAACAAGTCGGCGTGACCTACAAAGCGCTGCCGGGTGATGTATTTGCCGGCGATACCCTGCTGGTCGATGACGGCCGCATCGTGCTCGGCGTCGAGCGCGTGCAGGGCGCGCGCATCGAAACCGTGGTCAAGATTGGCGGCCCCTTGAGCAACCACAAAGGCATCAACCGCCAGGGCGGCGGCCTGTCAGCACCGGCGCTGACGCACAAGGACCGCGCCGACCTCGTGCATGCGCTGGCGGCCGGTGCCGACTACATCGCGGTGTCATTCCCGCGCACGGCAGAAGACATCGAAAACGCGCGCCGGCTCATTCACGCTGCCGGCGGCCGCGCCGGCATCATCGCCAAGATGGAACGCGCCGAAGCGCTGGACCACGCCGCTGAGATTATCGCGGCCAGCGATTGCATCATGATCGCGCGCGGCGATTTGGGTGTTGAGATTGGCGACGCGCGCCTGCCGCCGGCGCAGAAGATGCTGGTGGCGCTCGCGCGTCGTCAGTTCCGCACCGTCATCACCGCCACGCAGATGATGGAATCGATGATCGAACACCCGCTGCCAACCCGCGCCGAAGTGTTCGATGTCGCCAACGCTGTGCTCGACGGCACCGATGCGGTGATGTTGTCGGGTGAGACCAGCGTCGGCGCCTATCCCGACAAGGCCGTCGAAGCGATGTCGCGCATCTGCCAGGGCGCCGAGCAGGAGTGGAGCAATCCGCCCTCCTCGACCTTGCCGGACGCCGCCTTTGAACGGGTCGATCAGGCGATCGCGATGTCGGCCATTTATTGCGGCAACCGTATGGGCGTCAAGGCCATCGCGGCACTCACTGAATCGGGCGCGACACCGCTATGGATGTCACGCGTCAACACCGCCATTCCGATCTTTGCACTGGCGCGCGATGCCGCCACCCTGCGGCGCGTGACACTCTACCGCGACGTGGTGCCGGTCGCCTTCGATTTTAATTCGGTGCCCTATAACGAAGTCACCCACGAAGTGCTGCGCGTGCTCAAAGCGCGCGGCGCGGTGGCGGACGGCGATCG
>CAMCBY010000395.1 GCA_945873015.1 Klebsiella pneumoniae | reverse complement strand
CAAACAGCAGGGTGACGTGCGGGTGGTCTCACAACCGCATATCCGCACGCTCAATAATCAGGCCGGCATGATCAAGGTCGGCACCGACCGCACTTTCTTCCGTCGTGAGCAGGTCACCAACACCACCACCGCAGGTGCGACCATTTCTTCCAACGACATTCCGCAGATCGTAACCGAAGGCATCGTGCTGGGCCTGACCCCGCAGATCTCCAATGATGGCTGGATCATGATTGATGTCTATCCGGTCATTACGCGCGTGTCGAGCATCGCGCAGGTGATTGGTCCTGGCGGTCAGGTGCAGAGCACTGCTCCGAACCTCGATATCCGTCAGTCAACTTCGCTGGTGCGCGCGCAGAGTGGCGAAACCATCGTCATTGGCGGCCTGATCTCCGATACCAGCAGCGACACCACACGCGCCGTGCCGGGTCTGGGTGATATTCCGCTGGCCGGCAATCTGTTCAAGGGCCGTTACAACCAGCAAGCCAAACAGGAGTTGGTGATCTTTCTGACACCCAAGCTGGTCGGGCCGAATCTCGCGCGCGGCACACCGCTCGCGCAGGGTGTCAATTAAGATGCGCGCCGTCAAACATCACGGCGCCATCGTGCTGTTGTGGGCCGCGCTATGGGCGCCCGCGAGCCTGGCACTCGATGCACAAATGCCGCTTTTGCCGAGTGACGCTGCCGCGCCTGCGCCGGTGGCTGAATCAGCGGCGGTCTCTGCCACACCACCGGTACCGACGCTTGCCCCGCCCAGCACAGAAACGATTCCCGCCGCGGGTCTCAACGAGGGTGAAGAAGCGGCGGTTGGTTTATCAGCCAGCGCGGTTGCCGGCATTCCGCTCGAGGACGGCAGTGAACTCGTGCTTGGCCCGCAGGAAAAAGTCAGTACGGACGATCACAAGGTCGCCGCTGAAAGATTTCAGCACATGCGCCAGGGCGGCAAGCTGTCCGCCAGCAGCGATCTTGATCGCGAAGTGCCGCGCATTCTCAAGCGCGAACAGTCCGGCGATATTCGCGGTGCCTTGCTGGCTGCGCGCACGGCGCTGGCGCGATTACCTGAACATCAGAACCTGCGGCAGATCACCGCGCGTCTGCAGATAGCCAACGGCGATTTCGGTTCTGCGTTGTTGACCCTCGCGCCCTTGCTTGAAATCGATCGCGACAACTGGCTGCCGTTCTACTGGGCGGGCATCGCCGAACTCATGCAGCTCAATCTGGATAATGCGCGGGCCTATCTGGCGCGCGCCAGTTCGCTCGATGCCGATCGGCCCGAACCGTGGATAGCGCGAGCGGTGGTGGAGCAGGAGGCGGGTAACTTCGCCGGCTCACTGCAATTGTTCGTGGTCGCGCGTCAGCGCAGCCCGGCGCGTGCCGAGATCCTGAATGGCATCGCTTACTCGCAGGCCATGCTGCAACAGTCGGGTGGCAGCTTGCAGCAGCCGAATTCGACGGCCGCGGTCGAGGCCATCGCCGCACAACCGTTACCGGCGTCCGCTGCAGTGAGCCCGTTGGCAGGTGCCGGGCGCGCGCCGCCCGCGGTGGGTAATGCGCCGGCGTTTGCCAGCGGCTCGGACGACACTACGCGCGGCGCGGCGCCCTCTGTCATGCCGTGACTGCCCGCGTCGCAGTAGATTCGTCCTGAGTCCGACAGGCTGCTAGCATGCACAGCTCACCTGACTACGAGGAGACTGTCATGTTGAAGCGCCTGATCATGAGCGTTGTATTGGCCTTGCTGACAGGCACCGCCAGCGCCGAAGAGGCCACTGCCTATATCGTGTCCCCCGCCGACGGTGCGACGGTAAAGAATCCGGTGACGGTGGTGTTTGGTCTGCGTAATCCGTGGGGTGTGGCGCCCGCCGGCACCAAACTCGACAATACTGGCCACCATCACTTGCTGATTGATGTGCCGCTTCCCGATTTGACCCAACCGATAGCCAAGGACGATCAGCATCGTCATTTTGGTGCCGGACAGACCGAGACCTCCCTGACCCTGCCCGCTGGCAAACACACCTTGCAGTTGCTGCTCGGCGATTTTGCCCATGTGCCCCACCAGCCGCCGGTGGTGTCGAAGCCCATCACGATTACTGTCGAATAAACGTGAACGCGCGACCCGTGCGGCTGCGCGGGTCGCGCTAGCGGTTTTATTGACGGGTTCAGTCGGACACGAAGTCCGGCCAGCCTGCCAGGTAGGTGATAAACGCTTCGCCCAGGAACTCAGATTTGAGGTGGGCGCGGCTGACCGGCAGCTCCACCGGCTCAAAACCTGCCTCGGCCGCCCGCTTGGGAAAGTCATGGTGGAGGATCGCTGCGCGGCCGAGCAGCGCAAAATCCACGCCCGCTTCCAGCACCGCCCGCATATGCTCCGGGCGACGGATCTTGCCCGCCACACCGAGGCGCGTGCGGCCACGCTTGAGCTCGGTGAAATAACTCATGAGGCTGCGGCCCTTCAAGGCCGGGTCGGCCGGTTCGGCGAACACATCCCATAGCGACATGTCGATGTAGTCGAGCTGGTCTTCGGTCATCAGCCGTTGCGCCACCGCGCTGGCGTCGGCGATGTTCATGCCAAAACGTTCCGGGGTCAGACGCACGCCGAGTTGGAAGTCGGCACGGCAGCGCTGGCGTATGCCCTTAATCACTTCCAGCAGCGGCCGCGCGCGGTTATCCAGTGAGCCGCCCCAATCGTCTTCACGCTGATTGGTCTCGCCGCTCAGAAACTGGCACAACAGATAACCGTGGGCGCCATGCAGCTCGACGCCATCGAAACCGGCGCGCTCGGCGCGCTCGGCGCCCTTGATGAAGGCTTCAATCGATTCTTCGATTTCCGATACCGTCATGGCGCGCGCCTTGAATTCGGCGTTGTCCGACGGGCACCACGGCGTGTGACCGATGATATCGGCCGGCGAACGCATACCGCCGTGGTAAAGCTGCACCGACGACACGCTGTCGGCAGCGCGGATGGCGTCGGCGAGACGCGTCAGGCCGGGCAGGTGATCGTCCGAGAAAATGCCGAGCTGGCCGGGAAAACCCTGGCCGCTTTTCAGCACATGGGCCGCGCAGGTCATGGTGTGGCCAAAACCACCCACCGCGCGCATACGCAGCCAGTTGAATTCATCGTCAGACAGGCGGCCATCGGCGTGGCTCTGGAGGTTGGTCAGGGGCGCGAGCATGAAGCGGTTCTTCATGACTGGGCCACGCGCGAACGCGAGCGAGTCGAACATGTCAGGCATGGGACAGGGGTCTCCGTGTGTGCGGGGTTGGATTGGGCGCGAAACGCGCCGGCGCGAGTGTAATCATCGCGCGTCGATTTAACCATCCAAGGCTATCGGGGAATCGCCTCAGGCAGGGGCCCTGCGTACACTCGGCCCCTGGCCCGGCACGGGCCCCAACAGGAGTCTCGCGATGAAACTAGGTACCGTTTATCCGCAGATCGAACTCGGTGGCAATCCGGACGCGGTGCGTCGGTTTGCGCTGGCCAGCGAGGCGCTGGGCTACGACCACCTGCTCGCCTACGACCATGTGGTGGGCGCCACCCACGACCGCGAGCCCAAGCTGTGGGGGCCGTATACCGACCGGGATCCGTTTCACGACCCGCTGATCATGTTCGCCTATCTGGCGGGCCTGACACAGAAACTCGAGTTCGCGACCGGCGTCATCATCCTGCCGCAACGCCAGACCGCGCTGGTCGCCAAACAGGTCGCTGATCTCGATCTGCTGTCCGGCGAACGCCTGCGTTTTGGTATTGGCGTCGGCTGGAATTATGTCGAATACGAAGCCCTGGGCCAGGACTTCGCCTCACGCGGCGCGCGCGCCGACGAGCAGATGGCGCTCATGCGCCGTTACTGGACGGAAGACCTGGTGAGTTTCAAGGGCCGATTCGACAGCGTCGACCGCGGCAACATACTGCCGCTGCCGCGCCGTCAGGTGCCAATCTGGGTGGGTGGTTTTCAAGAGCCGGCGTTCCGTCGCGGCGGACAACTCGGTGATGGTTTTATCTTCGCGGGCGACGACCCGCTTGCTCATCTCGCCCGCGTCAAACACCACCTCAAAGAAGCCGGCCGCCCACTCGCGGGTTTTGGTCTCGACTTCATCACCAATGTTGCGCGCAGTGTTGATGAGGTTGCCAAGGCCGCCGATCTTTGGCGCGAAGCCGGCGGCACCCATCTGTCGGTCTGCACCATGAGTATGGGTTTCAAGTGCGTCGAAGAGCACATCGACTTCATCGCGCAGGTGAAGGTGCGCTTGGGCAGTTGAATGGCCAACATTGTAGGTGCGAATTT
>CAMCBY010000394.1 GCA_945873015.1 Klebsiella pneumoniae | reverse complement strand
AGGCTTGTTGCACGACATAAGTAGTGTAGGCACCGAGCATCATCATCTCGCCGTGCGCCATATTGATGACGCCCATCACGCCGAACGTAATGGCGAGGCCGGTCGCCGCGAGCACCAGCACGAAACCCAAACTCAGGCCGAAGAATATGGTCTGGATAAATTCATAATGTGCACGTAGCTCGTCGATCGCACGAATCGCGTTGGCGGCCGCCACACGTACGTCCATGGATGGTTCCACCGGTTTGCCTTCGGCATCCTTGGCGATGAGTGTGGCAAGACGATTACGGACTTCGCTAAGCATGCTGCCGTTGACTGTATTGACCGCCGCCAGACGTTTGGCTTCGTCCGGATTGGCGATGTCGCCAAGCGCCAGCACCACCTCCATCGCGCGCCGCACGCCGCTGTCCTGTTCTTTGGGCAATGCCTCGATGAGCGCGGTCTGGGTGCCGGGCGCATTGTCCGCAGCCAGCGATTCGACCGCCGCGAGACGCGCTGCGCGATCCGGGTTGGCCAGCGCAAGGCGCGCCAGGGCACCACGCAAGACCAGGCGCAGTTGATTGTTGATTACGACTTTTTTGAGATTGGTCAGTTCTTCACTGCCGAGGTCACTGCCGTCGAGTGCATCACTTATGCTGGTCTTGGCTTCGCTGTTGGCGACGATGACCATACGGCTGTCGGCTTTACGCATCAACAGGCGACCATCGAGCAGCGCGGTGAGGATGTCCGTCGCACGCGCCGAGCCACTCTCGGCAATCGCGTTGATGGCGGCGGTTTTGGCTTTGAAATCGAATCCCTGCAAATCGGACAAGGGCAGGGTGGTTTGTGCGGCGAGGCCGTGGCTCACCAGCAGCATCACACATATGGCGAGCAGGCGGCGATAGAGCAATCCCAGGGAGAGTGCAGCGGACATAGAAACTCTTGGATACACCAGGCTTGCGTTGGCACGAGGCCGTGGCCGCGATGGCGGCGCATCCTTGCGCACACCATCGGGTCACGTGGGGAGTTCACTTACTTGTAGTTCTGACCCGAGCACTTCTTGGTCACGGTGTTGTAATTGCCGCAATTGAGTGCTTCGGTCCAGTCGGCTTCGATGATCTTGCTGTCCGGCAGGAAGTCGGACCATGCATCACCGGGCACCAGGCCTTCGGTCTTCCAGACCGTTTCGAACTGACCATTCGCCTGAATCTCACCGATCAACACCGGCTTGGTGATGTGGTGATTGGCCAGCATCTTCGAGACGCCGCCGGTCAGGTTGGGCGATTCGACGCCGATGATGGCCTTCTGCACCGCCGTTGAGTCGGTGCTGCCCGCCTTCTCGACCGCCTTCACCCACATGTTGAAGCCGATGACATGGGCTTCCATGGGGTCGTTGAAGGTGCGCTTGTCGTTCTTGATGAACGTGTGCCAGGTCTTGATGGCAGCCGCATTGGCCGCATCGTCGATGCTCATGAAGTAGTTCCAGGCAGCGAGATGGCCGACCAGCGGCTTGGTGTCGATACCGGACAGTTCTTCTTCGCCGACCGAGAACGCCACCACCGGGATGTCCGCCGCGGACACGCCCTGGTTGCCGAGTTCTTTGTAGAACGGCACGTTGGCATCACCGTTGATGGTCGAAACCACTGCGGTCTTCTTACCAGCGGAACCGAACTTCTTGACGTCCGACACGATGCTCTGCCAGTCAGAATGACCGAAAGGCGTGTAGTTGATCATGATGTCGGCTTCGGCAACACCCTTGGACTTGAGATAAGCCTCGAGGATCTTGTTGGTGGTACGCGGATAGACATAATCCGTGCCCGCCAATACCCAACGCTTGACCCCGAGGTCATTCATCAGATAGTCGACCGCCGGAATCGCCTGCTGGTTCGGCGCAGCACCGGTGTAGAACACGTTCTTGGACGATTCTTCACCTTCGTACTGGACCGGGTAGAACAACAGACCGTTCAGCTCTTCAAACACCGGCAGCACGGATTTGCGTGACACTGAAGTCCAGCAACCGAACACCGCAGCGACCTTGTCCTTGGCGAGCAGTTCGCGGGCTTTTTCCGCGAACAACGGCCAGTTGGAGGCCGGGTCGACCACCACTGCCTCGAGTTTCTTGCCGAGCAGGCCACCCTTCTTGTTCTGCTCGTCAATCAGCATCAGCATGGTGTCTTTCAGCGTGGTTTCGCTGATGGCCATGGTGCCGGACAGTGAATGGAGGACGCCGACCTTGATGGTGTCTTCTGCCCGGACAGGCGTCGTCGACACCACCAAGGCGGCGACCATGGAGGTCAGAGTTAAGCGTATGGAAAATTTCATCGAGTTCTTCCCTCGTGTTGGATAACGTTGGCGCGGCTTACAGCTGTAACTGGAAGGCCAGCTTGACTGCGTCGATGTTGCCGCCGGCAGCAGTCGGCGCGAAGTTGGTCAAGCCCTTGCTCGCGATGTCGCCGTGCTGGTAGAACAGCGAGACGCGCGCGTTGTGGCCGTCGATGATGTAGTTCACACCACCTTCGATTTCGTCACGATCCGCGCTGTTGTCGGGATTGATCTCCGAGTAGCGGATGTAGGGCTGGAATTTGCCGATGCCGACCATCTGCGGGAACATGTACAAGCCGACCACCGAGAAGGCGTCGCCGTCGAACTGACAGAAACAATCCGGGTCCGCAAAAGCGGCCACGTTATAGTCAGAGTCGAAGTTCTTGTATTCGCCGTTGAAGGTAAATACGCCCTTGTTGGCCAATACCTTTTCGTAGATGACGTCCGCGATCAGGGCGCGGTAGTCGCCAGCGTTGAGGAACGAACCGGCGCCGTCTTCCTGATACTGGAAGGCCATTGCCACGGTGAAGATGTCACCCGCCGTACCGTAGTAGGTGCCGCTGGTGTAATAACCGGGGTTCTTCTCCACTGACAGGAAGTTATAAGCCACGCGGCCGGCGTACATGAGGTTGTCATCCTGGTTGGGGCCGAAACCCGCCCCGGATTCGAGACCGTTGAACACGCCGAACACGTATTGCAGCGCGCCGCCCGGGCCTGCTGCGCCCCACACGTTGACGCCATGATCACGTGCGTATACACCGGCGCCGCCGGTGCCGAAATCAACACTGAAATCCGACGACACGAACGGCGTCTTATAGGCGTCGTAAGTGGTGGAGTAGAAGGGGCCGTTCAGTTCCTGGCGTTCCGCCGGGGCCAGCAGACGACCGGCCCAGATGTTGAACATCGGGTTGATTTCGAACTTGGCGATGGCGTCGAGCAGAACGAATTCTTCGAGGGCGCTGTTGCCGCAGAACACGCACTCTGTGTTCAGTTCGAATTTGATGTATTGATGAATCTGGCCGTTGATATAGATACGTGCGTTGTCGGCATTGAAGTCCGTACCCCAATCACCATTGGGGGCGTTATCCTCCATGGCTGTGAACGAACCGCGTGCGCCAGCGCCGATGCTGATCCACTTGGTGTCATCGATCGCTATCTTGCCGCCCGCGTTAGCCACTGCTGCGCCGAGCAGCAGTCCACCAGCCAATAAGACCGATACAGGCCCTTTGTACTTGGTCATTGAGAGTCTCCTTCAGGGGTCATCGTGCTTTTCATTGAGCCTGTCCGGGCAAGACTGCTTTAGCGAACTTCGTGCCAAGCGACGAAGACGATGAAAATCATTTGTTTAACCCGCTCGCTCGATAACGAGGCAAACGCAATCGCACCGATGTGGAGCGATATTGCGGCACACGCACAAAAACAGGGATGAATGCGACAAATGCGCGTTATGTGTTGTGGGAATGACAACAGCACCGAAATGTGGCGCGCGCGCCTGCGCGTTATCGAGGGCGAAACAGGTTATCGCCCTGACTTGCGCGTTCCTGGAAAAAGCCTTGTGCCGCGCACACATATGCCCGAAGTGCAGGCGCGGTGACGGGGCTTCGCGCAGACTGTGCGTTGAGCGTTAGTGGTGCGCGCGTGCGATGCTAAACTGCCACAGGCTTAACAGCGGAGTAACAACAGTGTCCAGCGCGACTACCGTCCCTACCTTCGGGCTTGACGCTGCGCAGCTCGCCGCCTTGTCGGAGCGAGCCGTCACCAAAAGCTTTCCGCGCTTGAGTGTGATTGTGAACGAGGGCGATCCGACCGACGCCATCTACATCATTCTTGAAGGGCGCGTGCGCATCTTCCTGGCTGACGACAAAGGCAAGGAGGTCACCCTCAACGTGCAAGGGCCGGGCGAGTACTTCGGCGAGCTAACCCTCGATGGTGGGCCGCGCTCGGCATCGGTGATGACCCTCGAACCGTCGCGCTTCATGAT
>CAMCBY010000393.1 GCA_945873015.1 Klebsiella pneumoniae | reverse complement strand
CGCGGATCGGGTCGAATTTCTGGTCACCACCAATCCCGATCAGACACCCGGCCCTATCAACAAGGTCGCTTCGGGTGGCGAGCTGTCGCGCATCGGACTCGCCATCCAGGCCGCCACTGCACGCCATGCCGGCATCCCGGTGGTGGTCTATGACGAAGTCGATACCGGCATCGGCGGCACCACAGCCAATATCGTGGGTCGCACCCTGCGCGACGTCGCCCGCGAATGCCAGGTGATCTGCATCACCCACTCGCCACAGGTGGCGAGCGCCGGCGATCAGCATCTGTTGGTCAGTAAATCAGTGCGCGCGGGTATCACCGAAACCCAGATCAAGACACTCGACCGGGGCAGCCGCGAACAGGAAATCGCGCGCATGCTGGGCGCTGCCGAGGCCACCGCCGCGAGCGTCGCCCATGCCAGGGACTTGATTGCGACCGCCACGGGGGGCGGCTGAGGGAAACATTGGCCCGCCACCCGGTAGCGGGCAGGACGGGAAGCAGAGAGCTCAGCTGCCGCCGGACTTCGGACGCACGTACAGCACCAAGCTGTGATCTTTTAATTCGTAGCCGAGTTTGGCGCAGATTTCGCGCTGACGGCGCTCGATTTCCTCGTCAAAAAACTCGATGACTTCACCCGTGTCGAGCCGCACCATGTGATCGTGGTGGGCATCCTGAGCCATCTCGAACACCGCATGCCCGCCGTCGAAATTGTGCCTCTGCACCAGTCCCGCTGCTTCGAACTGGGTCAGCACGCGGTAAATGGTTGCCAGACCTACATCCTCGCCGGCATCGATGAGCGCCTTGTAGACATCCTCGGCACTCATGTGGCGGTCGGCGTTGCCTTCCAGAATCTCAAGTATGCGCAACCGCGGCAGGGTCGCCTTGAGACCCGCTTTCTTGAGTTCCTGCGTATCCATGACCAATCGGGGCTCTTATCTTTGGGGTTACGGGAAGGATACCATCTTCGCGTCGGCGTGAGCTGCTGTGCTAGGATGCCGCACCACGTCGCGACCGCGATACCGATGCCGTAGTTCGTCATTCGCTGCGGTCCATCGAGCCGGTGTGCGAAAACCGTCAGACCCTAACGGCGCGCGCCAGGGACCCCGTTGCAAGCGACCCTTCATGCATAAAACCTTTATCCCAGCACTGACCGCGTTACTCGTCCTGTGCCTGCTCGGTGGCTGTTCGGCACCCCGCATGCGCTTGCCGTCGGTGGGCGATCTGCCCTTCGTGTACAAGATCGATGTTCAGCAGGGCAATGTCATCGAACAGGAGATGGTGTCCCAGTTGCGCCGCGGCATGGACAAGAAAAAAGTCCAGTTCGTCATGGGCACACCCATCATCCTCGACACCTTCAATAACAATCGCTGGGATTACATCTACACCTCCCAACACCGTGGTGGCGACGTCGATCGGCGCCGTGTAACGCTGATCTTCGCTGACGAGAAACTCGAGCGCGTCGAAGGCAATGTGACGCCCGCGGCGGGCGAACTCGAAGTTGAGCTGCACCACGACACCACCATCGATGTGCCGAACACGGGTGGTCGCGGCATGATGTCGCGCATCAAAGACACCATCCCCTTCACCGGCAACAAAGACGGTGAAGGCAAAAAGGATGACAAAACCAAGAGCGGCGCGAGCGAGGGCAAGACTGCGGCTGGCGACAAAAAAGACGAGCAGAAGAGCAAGGTCGCGGCGGCCGACAAACCGGCGGGCGTCGAAGTGCCGGAAGATCCCGACGCGGAAAAGGCGCTGCCGCCACCCGTCGAGAACCCCTACGAGAATATTCAGTCGGCACCGGGCGAAGGTGTGGTGGTGGTGCCGGATGCGCCACGCTCGCGCCACAGGCATGGTGTCGCGTCGCGTTTCCTTGGCGTTTTCGGCCTGGGCGAAGCGGACTACATCCGCCCCTCCCCGACCGAGAAACCTCCGGAACCGCTGGTCAAACGACCGGAACCGGAAGACGAATAAAGCGTATTCGGCGTCCTCAGCGGGCGCGCTTTTGCGCACCGCGACGGCGGCGAATCGCCTTGGGGTCGTCGGCCAGAGGCCGATAGATCTCAATGCGGTCGCCAGCGCCTACCAGCGTTTCAGGTGTGCAGGGCACGCCGAAGATGCCGTAGGTGGCACTCGCGAGCGCTGTCGCTGACAAGCGCTCAAACACCCGCCCCCGTTCCAGCGCACCGCGCAGCGTCGTGCCTTGCGGCACCTCGAGCGCAATAGTCCACTGTTCGTCAGCCGCCGCGTAGACCACTTCCACGCTCAAGCGCTCAGCGGCCATACACGACGTAGGCACGGGTCTTGAACGCCTCGACCAGCGAGTCGGCGATGGGTTTGAAAGCCGTGGCAAAAACCTTGCCGAGCAGTTTGCCGCTGAATTCGAATTCGAGTTCCAGGCGCACCATGCTGCCGCCGTCAGCGGGTTCGAAATGCCATTGGCCGTGCAGCCGGGAAAACGGCCCATCGACCAGCGCAAGGGTGATCCCGCGGCCGGGCCGCAGGCGATTGTCGGTGGTGAAACTGGCGTCCAGCGGGCCCTTCTTCAAGCGCAGTCGCGCACGCATGGCGCCCGCATCCTGACTCAGGATTTCGCTCCCCGCACACCACGGCAGGAATGTCGGATAAGCCGCGACATCGTTGACCAGAGCGAACATCTGTTCGGCCGAAAACGGCACGAAGGCCATGCGTCTGACGGTCGTCACACCGGCTCCCGGCGGCACGTACTGTTGATAAGCAAAGGGCGAGGGCATGCCGAATCTTGCGGCCGCGGGCAGAAAATCTTCATCGCCGTCTATTTTCAAAGATCCAACGCGCCGCCACAAGAACTCAAGCCATCTCGCGCGATTGCCGTTATTGCAGGGGGTCAGTTACAGGCCTTCCCTATGGCAAGCTCGCCGCAATCCGCATCCCCGCTACCGCCGGCCATCGGCCGCTTTCAGCCGCGGAATGTGCTCGGGCATGGCGGCCAGGGGGTGGTGTATCTGGCGTTTGATCCCAAGCTCGACCGTGAGGTCGCGCTCAAGGTGCTCAATCATCGCGCCCGTGACCCCGCCAAGCTGCTCAACGAAGCGCGCAATGTCGCCAAACTCGATCATGCCAACATCGTCGGCATGTTCGAAATCGACCTCGACAACCAACCGCCTTATCTGGTCTACCAGTTCGCGCCCGGTCGCCCGCTGACCGCCTTCGTGAATGGGCGCGACACCATGCCGGTCAAACGCGTGGTGGAGATCATGATTCGTGTGCTCGATGCCATCCATTACGCGCACGGACAGAACATCCTGCATCGCGACCTGACACCCGCGAACATTCTGCTCGACGACAACTTTCAACCACGCATTCTCGATTTTGGTATCTCGGTTGCCCTCAATGATTCAACCGGCAGGCACGACATCGCCGGCACACCAAACTATCTGGCACCCGAGATCCTCAACAACCAGCCGGCCGGGCCGGGCTCGGACCTGTTCGCGCTGAGTGTGGTCATGCATGAAATGCTGATCGGCAAACGGCTGTTCCTGGCCGACAACCCGATGGCGGTGATCTACAAAATCATCAACGAGCGCATCCTGCCGCCGTCGATGTCGCGCGACGGCATCGACGTGGCGTTGGACGCCATCGTGATGAAGGGCCTGGAAAAGGACCCGACCCAGCGCTATCAGAGCGCTGGCGAGATGCGCGACGCACTACAGCAATATCTTCAACCTGAGGCGACGGCCAACGCCGACAGCGTCAGCAGCGCCAGCCACAACAGCGACGTCAAGGGTGCGATCGCCTTCATGCAACGACGCATGACGCGCAAGCCTGATTTTCCGGCGGTGTCGCGCAATATCGCCGAGATCAACAACAAGGCCGATGTGCGCGCACAAAGCCATGTGAACGATCTGGCGGGCACCATCCTCAAAGATTACGCGCTCACTACCAAGCTGCTGAAAGTCGTCAACTCGGCTATTTACGGTCAGTACGGCGGCTCAATCAGCACGGTCAGCCGTGCGGTGGTGATCCTCGGCCTCGAACAGGTGCGCGCGCTGGCGCTCGGCATCATCATTTTTGAACACATGCGCAACGGCGATCAGGCCACACAACTGAAAGACGCCGCCTGCGTTTCGTTTCTGAGCGCAATGCTCGCCCGCAGCATCTGCCAGGGTGAACAGCCGCGCTTTAATTCCGAGGAAGCCTTCATCGGCGCGATGTTCCATCGCCTCGGTCGCCATCTTGCCATTTATTATTTTCCCGATGAGTATCGCGAAGTGCAGGCGCTGATCGAGAGTCGCGGCATGGAAGAA
>CAMCBY010000392.1 GCA_945873015.1 Klebsiella pneumoniae | reverse complement strand
CCGGTGATCCTGGTTGACAGCTATCTGCGCGGCGAGACCTTGCTTGAAGCCTATTGGAAGAGTGTCGCCATGCCAGGACAGGGTGTCTTCATCGGCGAACCGCTGGCATCACCGTTCCGTCCCAAGCCCGCTGCCCACTGACCATCACGCCACCCTGTGCGGCTGCTGGACTATTGCTGGCACGCCGACCAGTATGGTTATCTGAAGCGCCATGCCGCGTGATGGAGCGGCGTCCATAAAAATCAAGAGAGGGAGATAAAACTTATGAAGACTAGGACCTGGTCGAAGATGCTGCTGGCAAGTATCACGGGACTCCTGCTAACGGGTTCTCTGGCGCAAGCCGACGACGATCACCTTGAGGCGATGAAATTCGCGGCGCATTGCAAAGCCGAGGGCGATGGCGCGGCCAAGTGCATCGAAGCCCAGCGCGAACTGGTGAAATATTCTCTGCACTGCAAGGTGGAAGGAGCCGATGCCAAACGCTGCCAGCAGGCCGGAGAAGTGGTGAAGGCACAGAAACTCGCCGAACAACCCGGCGTGACCGGTGCCGCACCGGCTGCCGCGGCGGCCAAGTCAGCCGCCGGCAAAGACGAGGAAGAGATCAAATACGCGCTACATTGCAAAGCCGAAGGCGACGACGCCAAGCGCTGCATGGGTAAACGCGACGAACTCGGCAATTACGCCGCGCGCTGCAAGGTAGAAGGCGCTGACGGCACCCGCTGCCAGACCGCACAAAAAGCCGCGAAGATATTGTCCGGCAAACAGCAATAACGAGGGCGGCCGTAGGTGCGAATGAATTCGCACCTACAGGCGCGAGTGCAAGCTTCGTAGGTGCGAATTTATTCGCACATTAAAAGCCGCGTCTCAGCCTCGTAACGAACGATAGACCGCAGTTTCGAAATCGACGAAAGCAGGATACGAACCAATATCCTGGAACGGCAGAATCTGCGTGCCCCACATGCCGCCTACACCGTTTTTGCGATCTATCCAGAAATAGGTATTGGCAAGACCCGCCCACGACAGCGCACCGGCAGGTCGCCCGGTTGGCGCATCTTCTTCCAGCACCTGAAAGGTGTAAGACCAGGACTTGCGCAGGCCTGGGAAAAAATCACCGCTGTTGGCCAAAAAGGGATTGGAGCTGGTCCACGCGCCACTGCTGAGATTGCCCAGGCCATTGCTGGCCATCTGCGCGACCGTCGCGGCCTTCAGCACACGGCCTTCGGCACCCTCGCCGTCGTTCAAGACCATACGGATGAATTTCATGTATTCGCCAATGGTCGCGTACAGTCCCGCGCCGCCCATGTCCATTTCGGGTGGCTGCGGCAGCACGACGTCCGGAGCGGCGGTGAGCTGACCATCGGCGCTGCGCTGGTGGATACTCGCCAGCCGCGCACGCATCGCGGGGGTCATGGTGAAAGCAATGTCCTGCATGGCGAGCGGCGTGAACACCCGTTCGCGCAATACATCGCCGAGGCGTTTGCCACGCAACACTTCGACAATACGCCCCAGCCAGTCAATGTTGTTGCCATAGGTCCAGCGCTCACCCGGGTCGTGCAACAACACATCGCGAATGCCGGCAAAGGTGCTGCCCAGCACCGACGGGATATTGCGCGCCGTGCGATACCGCAGCAGATCGGCACTGAAGAAGTCGTAGCAGAATCCAGCTGTGTGCAGCATGAGATGATTGATGGTGATGGGCGTGCGTGGCTTGCGTGTGCGCGGCTCACCATTGGCATCAAAACCCTCCAGGACTTCGATGGCGTCGATTTCGGGCACGTATTTGCCGGCCAGGTCGTCCAGCGCGAGTTTGCCCTCTTCCACCAACTGCATCACCGCCACGCCGGTCACCGCCTTGGTGCAGGACGCAAGCAGCATCACCGTATCAGTGGTCATGGCTTCGGGTTTGCCGAGTTCGCGTACGCCCGCCGCGCCTTCGTAAAAATTACCCTCGCGGTTGCAGGCCATCGCCACCACACCCGGCGCGCCGCCGGCGCGGCTGACGGTCTGTTTGAGGATGTCGTTGGCAGCATCAAGAAGTGATAGGCCCATGAGCGTCTCCGGCTGAATGTTGTGCTGCCATGATAATGCGCCCGCGCGACGCCGGGCAGACCGAAAGTGTCAGCGACTGCGGCGAATGTCGTTCTATTCGACGAAGCGTGGCTGATAGGCCGGCACAGGCGTCACGGTGTCGTAGTGGGCGGTGAGTTCCGCCACGCTCCAGGGCGTGGATTTGAAGCTCTCGATGACCTCGGTCGGGTGCGTCCACAGCGCGGTCTTGCGCCCATTGAAGGTAAAACACTGGCCGTTAAACTTCGCCGCGGCATCACTCGCCAGCCAGATCATGCCCTGCGCCACCTCCGCCGGCGTGCCGAAACCGAGTTCGGCCGGGCTCGGCGCTACCCGCCCTTTGCCCGCTGCGTCCTGATTGGCACGCTCGAACACCACCTGGGTCATGTCGGTTTCGCCTATCGGCCAGAACGCGTTGCAGCGGATGCCATAGCGCGATAATTCCATCACCCAGGTATAGAGCAGGCCCATCATGCCGGCCTTGGCGGCCGCGTAATTGCTTTGCCCGAAACCACCGGCGAGGCCAGACGAGGACACCACATTGATAATCTGCCCGCCGCCTTGCTCGCGCATCGCGATCGCGGCCTGGCGTGAACACATGAACGTGCCGCGCAGATGCACCGCTATCACTTCATCAAAATCCGCGTCGCTCATTTTGAACAAGGTGCGGTCGCGCACCTGGCCGGCATTGTTGACCAACACATCGATGCCGCCGTAGCTGTCGACACAGGTCTGGATGAGTTGGGTGCAGGTAGCCGACTCTGCGACCGAGCCGAGCAACGCCACGACCTCACCACCCGCATCCCGTATCGCCTGCGCCGACGCCGCCAGCGCGTCGCCGTTGGTGCCGTTGATCACCACCCGCGCGCCGGCCTTGGCCATTTCCAGGGCGAAACCCCGGCCGAGGCCGCGCGACGAGCCGGTGATGACGATACGTTTGCCGGCGAGTGTGGTCATGTTGTTGTTCTCTCCTGGTAGGTGCGAATTCATTCGCATATTCATTTGTTCTAATTTGGCGCCATCGCGCGCCATTCGGTGTGCGAATAAATTCGCACCTACGGGATCAGGCCTGGTGTCGTGGCTCCACCATAAAATCTTCCAGCTTCGCTTCTTTCGACATCTCGAAAAACGCCGCATTGCGGTACGGCGAATTGACCACGATGCGGCCGCGCGAATTACGGTAATAGGTGGTCATGCCGGGGTGAGTCCAGACCATGTTGGCGTGGCGGCTGTCGATGTCGTCGTTAAAGGCGTTGTGTACGTCTTCACGAATCTCGATGGCGCCGAGCCCCGCCTCCAGCATCTTTTTCACCGCATCCATGATGTAACGCATCTGCATCTCAATCATGAAGATGAGGCTGCCGCCGTGGCCAGCCTGCAGGTTCGGTCCGTAGAGACAGAAAAAATTCGGGAAGTCCGGCATTGCCGCGCCAAGGTAAGCGCGGGCGTCATCGTCGCCCCACACTTCACGCAGACTGCGTCCGCTGCGACCGCGGGCTTCGAAAGCGGTCAGGAAACGCAATACATCGAAACCGGTGGCGATGATCAGTACGTCGGCCTCGTACTCCTGACCATCGGCGGTCAGCACGCGGTCGGCCTTGATCTCGGTAATCGGATTATCGACCAGCGTGACCTTGGGATTGCGCAACATGCGATACCAGCCGTTATCCATCAGCATACGTTTGCCGAAGGGTGGATATTTCGGTATCACCTTGTCGGCGAGATCCTGTCTGTCACCCAGTTCAGACAGGATGTACTGCGTGAAATAACCGCGATGGGAGTCATTGGCCTTGTTCAACGAGCGCTCGGGATGGCTCCAGTTCGGGTCTTTTTGCAAGGCATTGAAGATTTGGTCGCCATAGGTCCAGCCGAGACGCAGGCGATACCAGGAGCGATACAAAGGCACTTCTTTCAGCAGCAGGCGCAAGGCCTCGGGGATCGGTTTACGAAACTGCGCATTGGGCGCCACCCAATGGGGCGAGCGCTGAAAGATGGTGAGCGACTCGACCTGGTGCTGGATCTCCGGGGCAGTCTGCATGCAGCTTGCGCCGTTGCCGATGATGGCAACGCGTTTGCCGCTCAGGTCGACATCCTTGCGCCACTCGGCGGTGTGGAAGCGCGGCCCCGCAAAACTGTCGAGCCCCGCGATGTCAGGCATCTGTATCGGGTTGAAGATGCCCACCGCACTGACGACCAGATTCGCCTGACGGGTCGAGATGCT
>CAMCBY010000391.1 GCA_945873015.1 Klebsiella pneumoniae | reverse complement strand
CGATGTACTGACAGATAAGCGTCGAGTCGTTCACGACTTTGTCGCCGTCCATGAAGGCTGGAATCTTGCCGAGCGGGCTCGTTTCGCGCCAGTTGGCGGGCGGTGCGAACGGGCTGACCGGTTCGAAATCGTAGGCGATACCTTTCTCGGCGAGTAAGACCCGCACCTTGCGCACGTAGGGAGAGACGTTGGCACCCAGCAGTTTGTATGTCATGGAGTAGATATTCCTGAGTTGAAGGCGGCGCAGCCGCGACCGTCGGGCTGCATGGGGTGAGGAGTGTATGCGTTCCGACTGAAAGACGTCTCGCCACAGGTGTGCCTGCCGATGACCCGCCGTGGTGCGCTTAAGACCGGGCGTGTGTGACGATTTCTGATGCTGCAACGCACGCACTCAGGGCCTGTGTACTGACTCGAGGCCAACCCCATTTCAGGAGGGGTTGTCGGGTCACGTGGCATGTTATCTTTACGCCCCCGCGACAGGGCGGGAAACACACAATCAGCAGCGGGAGCGCGCTGGGGGCGGACCAAAGCCCCACGTCCAGCCAACCTGCCAGTGAAATTCGAATCGGGGGAGTCAATGACAAATCTACTCAAGCGCGGTACGACCTACGAGGAGGTCTACGGCAACTTCAAGTGGAATATTCCAGAGCTCTACAACATCGCCGACGATGTCTGTGACCGCTGGGCCGGCGATACCGGCCGTGTGGCGCTGGTCTATGAAGATGCGCAGAAGAAGGTCCACACCTACACTTTCGCCGACGTTCGCAAGTACGCCAATCAGCTCGCCAATACGCTGGCCGGCTGGGGACTCAAGCGGGGCGATCGTGTGAGCCTGCTGCTCGCGCAGGATCCGGAATGCGCCATCAGCCACGTTGCCTGCTGGAAGGGCGGCATGGTGTCAGGGCCTTGCTCAGTGCTGTTCGGCGGCGATGCCATCACCTATCGCCTGAACGACAGCGGCGCCAAGGTGCTGATCACCGATAGCGCGAACTATCCGAAGGTCGCCGCGCTGCGCAAGGATTGCCCCAAGCTCGAGCGCGTGCTGGTGATCGACGGTGAGCCGGAAGGCTCGCAGAATTTCTGGAAAGTCATCGAAGGCGCCAGCACCGAGTTCACCAACGTCAAGACCCGCGCCGACGACATCGCCTGGATCAGCTACACCTCCGGCACCACCGGCATGCCCAAGGGGTCGGTGCAACCCCATCGCATGATGCTCGGCCACATGCCGAGTCTCGAATTTATTTACGACTTCTTCCCGCAGACCGGTGACTGCCTGTGGTCGCCGGCCGACTGGGCGTGGATGGCGGGCCTGATGGACGTCATCATGCCGGGCTGGTTCCATGGCTGTAAGGTCATCGCCACCGCCATGAAGGGTTTTGAACCGGAAGAGGCCTATCGCATTCTCGACCAGCATGGCGTGACCCTTGCGCTGCTGACGCCGACCATGCTGAAACTCATGCGTACCGTCGAGAACCCGCTCAGCCGCTACAACCTGAAGCTGCGCGCGGTGTTGTCGGGTGGTGAGTCGGTCGGCGCGGGCCTGCACGAATGGGCGTTGAAGGAACTGAAGATCAGCGTCAACGAAGGTTTCGGCCAGACCGAGTGCAATGTCATTCTCGGCAACAACGGCAAGGTCTTTCCGGTCAAGCCGGGTTCGCTCGGCAAGTCCACGCCCGGCACCGTCTGCGCAATCATCGACGATGAGGGCAACGAAGTGCCGGTAGGCGTCGAGGGCCATATCGCCTGCAAGCGCCCGCACCCGGTCATGCTGCTCGAGTATTTGAACAAACCCGACGCGACGCGCGACAAGTTTATCGGCGACTGGTTGATCACCGGTGATGTTGGCCACAAGGACGAGGACGGTTATTTCTGGTTTCACGGCCGCGGTGATGACGTCATCACCAGCTCCGGCTACCGCATCGGCCCCGGCGAAATTGAAGACGCGCTGTTGAAGCACCCGGCGGTGCAGATGGCGGCGGCGATCGGCGTGCCGGATCCGGTGCGCACCGAAATCATCAAGGCCTTCATCATTCTGAAACCGGGTTTCGACGGCAGCGACAAACTCGCCGACGAACTGCGTGAAGACGTGCGCTCGCGCCTCGCCAAACACGAAGTGCCGCGCATGATCGAATTCGTTTCCAGCATGCCGATGACCACCACCGGCAAGATCATGCGGCGTGAGTTGCGCGATCTGGAAAAGAAGCGTCGCGGTGAGGGCTGAGTCGGGCGCACGTTGAAATGCGCTATCGAATGCTTGCGGACGGCAGCACGGCGCCGGTGCAAAACACCGGTGACGTGGTCGAGCTGACGGTATGGTTTACCTTGATCTGCGGCATCATCCTGCTGGGTATGGGGCTGTACGGCAAGCAGCGCTGGCTGCAGTTCTGGGGCGGCTTGACGATTGTGTGCGTCGCTGTTTATTTCATGCGTGACGTGCTCGGCCTCGGCGCTTTGTTGGCGTAGGACGAGCCGTGTCGGCGCTGCCGCGCTGAGATTGTTCTGATTGAAACACCCCGGCGTCTGCCGGGGTGTCCTTGCTGAAAGCTGCTACGCCTCAGGGCGCGACGTAACCGCCATCGACGGGCATCGCGATGCCGGTGACGAAGGACGACAAGTCCGACAGTAACCAGATCACCGCTTCACCGATTTCGCCCGGTTGACCCAGGCGACCGATCGGCTCCTGGTCGATAAGATTCTGCGGCACGATGCCGGTGCCTGCCATCATACGATCGACCATCGGCGTTTGAATGATGCCGGGGCACACCGCGTTGACGCGGATTGCCTTGCGCGCGTATTCCAGCGCCGCGCATTTGGTCAGGCCGACCACACCATGTTTGGCCGCGCAGTAGGCGGTGCCGCCGCGCGTGCCGACCAGGCCGGCGACCGAGGCGGTGCTGACGATGCTGCCGCCGCTGCCCTGCTTGAGGAACTGCTCAACCTGATACTTCACGCACAGCCACACGCCCTTCAAATCGACGCTCACCGTGCGGTCGTATTCTTCTTCGGTCATCTTGGTGATGCTGGTGAAGTGGCCTTCGATGCCGGCGTTGTTGAAGGCGCCGTCGAGGCGGCCATAGGCGCTGACTGTCGCCGCAATCATGGCCTGCACTTCGGCACTTTTGGTGACATCGGTCTTGACCAGTTGCGCGGTGCCACCGTTCTTGATGATTTCGGCGACGACCGCTTCGCCGTCTTTCACGTTGACGTCGGCGATGGTCAGGCGCGCGCCTTCCTGTGCGGCGCGCAGGGCTGTCGCGCGGCCGATGCCGGTGCTGCCACCGGTGATGATGATCGCTCTGTCCTGCAATAGACCGGCCATGGAGTGATTCCTCTTTTGGGTAGTGAGTGATGGAGTTCGGGTCGTGAGAGGAATCGCTTCGCGTTACACTCTCGGCGCCTCATGTCGAGGCCAAGCGCGATGATACTGGAAGCGAAATGAAAGTAGTCACACCCGAAGCGGCTGTCGCCGCCATCCCCGATGCTTCGACCTTGATGTTGCCCGGTGCCTGCGCCGAGCCACGCGAGTTCTATCGCGCCTTCAGCGCCGGTGTCGAGCGTTTCAGCAAACTGACGGTGGCCTCCGGTCTGTCCCTCGGGGGATATGGATTTCTCGAACGCGGACTCGGCGAGCACTTCCATTATCTGACCTGGCAGGCGGCGCCGCGTCTGCGGCCGTTGTTCAAAGAGAACGACCGTCGCAAAGTCAGTTTTGTGCCGCTGCGGCTGAGCGATCTGACTCGCGTGATTTGTAAGGGCGGGGCCATCAGCCCCGATGTGGTGGTGATCCAGACTTCGCTGCCGCAAGCGGATGGCAGCGTCAGCCTCGGCCTCTCGGTCGGACCCAACCAGCATCTTGTGTCCCAAGCCAGTATGGTCATCGCTGAGATGAATCCGAATATGCCGATCACTGGCGGCAATTCACGCGTGCCGCTCGAGCGTATTACCTACGGCTACGAGGCCGCCCATCCGCTCGCGCAATACGACACCGGCGAACCCGAGCCGCGCGACGAAAAAATCATTGAACACGTCTTGAGTCTCATCCCGCCAGAGGCATGGGTGCAGTTCGGCATTGGCGCGGTGCCCGACCGGGTATTGCGGCGCCTGTGTGAGATCCCCAAGGTCAATCTCTACTCCGGCATGTTGTCGCGCAGTCTGGTCGATTTCCTCGAAGGTGTGAAACACCAACCGCGCGTCGTGAACGGTGAGTTGGCGGGTGACCCGCGTCTCTACGAATACTGCAATGGTAATGCGATGGTTGAGATGGTCGGGCTGGATGTTACGCACAACCCGCTGGCGCTGGCGGCGCTGCCGCGTTTTGTCTC
>CAMCBY010000390.1 GCA_945873015.1 Klebsiella pneumoniae | reverse complement strand
AAGGCACGCAGGGTCGCCGGTAACGCGGCCATGGCCGCCTGTTCGCGGGCGTAGATGGCGGCCGCGAGCGGGTCGAGTGGCGCTTCAGCGGCCGGCATGAGGCCGTTGATCACGAGGTATTGTTCACTCAGCCCGACCGCCGCCAGTTCAACATGGGTGCGCGCCAGTTCGCGCAAAGCACCGAGTTGCGCACGCGCCACCAGCACGAGGCGCGTCTGCGCCGGGTCGGCGAGAGCGGCCACGGCGGCTTTGTATTGTTGTTTGTGTTTTTCGAGGCCGGCGAGCGGGCCGAGACAGGAAGCATCGCCCTTGCCCGCTTCGAGGAAACCGCTCCACGCACCCGGCAGTTGCAACAGACGGATGGTGTGGCCGGTAGGTGCGGTATCGAAGACCACATGGTCGTAGTCGGCCGTCAGCGTATGGTCGGTCAGCAGCGCGGTGAATTCATCAAAGGCTGCAATCTCGGTGGTGCAGGCGCCCGACAATTGTTCTTCAATCGCACTGACGACCGTCGCGGGCAATAAGCCACGCACCGGCGCGACGATACGGTCTCGATAAGCCTCGGCGGCTGCCTGCGGATCGATTTCGAGCGCCGCCAGACGCGGCACTGCGGCTATCGCTGTGATGTGATTGCCGATGGCGACATCGAACACCTGCGCAACATTGGAGGCGGGATCGGTGCTGACCAGCAAGACACGCCGGCCGGCGTCAGCGAGATGAATGGCGGTGGCACACGCGATTGAGGTCTTGCCCACGCCGCCCTTGCCGGTAAAGAACAGAAAACGCGGTGCGTGGTCGAGAAATTTCATGCCGTTCACGGGCGTCGTTCAGCAGCAGGTCTTGCTGGCGGCGCCAGCGGTGGCCGCAGTCGGGGTGGCGGGCGCAACCACACCCGCCCAATCGGCCAGTTCGCCGCGATTCGGATAACGCCCCGACATCGCCACGTCGCCATCGACCAGTACCAGCGGCAGCGCCTCGGCGCCAGACCGCTCGAGGAAGCTGCGCACCGCCGTATTCTCAGCGAAGGCCATCGGCTGTTGCGCGAGATTAAAACGCTCGATAAGCGCGCCCTCGGCCTTGGCCCACTCGAAGTCGGCGGCAAAGCCGACCAGCATCTGGTCCACTTCCACCCCGCACACACCGGTGCTGCAACACAGGGCCGGGTCATAGATTTGTATGGTTTTCATGCGATGTGTCTCCGTGGGCGTGAATCGGGGGGGCAGACGTGTTTCAAGTTGCGCGTCTGGACTTGCGCTGTGCGCCGGCCGTCACCGGCGCCTCGCAGCAGCCGCCGCCAGCGACGGCCGGCGCACACTGCTCCGGGCGACCACTGCAACACTCGTCGCTGAGGTAGGCGATGATGTCCAGCATGACCGGGATATTGGCGCGGTAGCGCTGAAAGCGACCTTCCTGGGTGACGGTCAGAAGGCCGGTCTGGGTCATCGCTTTTAAGTGAAAAGACAGATTGGTCGGCGGGATATCGAGGGTGGTGGCTATCTCGCCGGCGACCATACCCTCGTTGGCCATGCGGACCAGCAGGCGGAAAACATCGAGGCGCACGCCCGAGGACAGCGCTTCGAAAATCTTGGTGGCGTGTTCTTTTTCCATGAAACGACTATACAACGATAGTTGAAATGATCAAGTGTTCGAACCATAATCGCCCAAGGTGCTGACGGGTGTGTTGTTCAGACCATCACACTCGAAGACAGAGCCGCCCGGCGTGGTCCGCTTTGGAACTCACCCCGGCTGCAGCTGTACTCAAGCCACCGATGAATTCGGCCCACACGTAATTAGCGGAAATCGAACGCTGGAGTCCCATGACTGAAATCACCCTTCCCAAGAGACTGTCGTTTCTCGACCGTCATCTGACCTTATGGATCTTTGTCGCGATGGCTGTAGGCGTGAGTCTCGGTTCCGTGTTCAAAGACGTGCCGAAATTCATCGACAGCTTATCGGTCGGCACCACCAACATTCCCATCGCAATTGGTTTGATTCTGATGATGTATCCCCCTCTTGCGAAGGTGCGGTACGAAGAACTGCCGCAGGTGTTCAAATACAAAAAACTGCTGGCCCTGTCTCTCATACAGAACTGGCTGATAGCGCCACTGCTGATGTTCGGGCTTGCAGTCTTGTTTCTACGTGATTACCCCGAGTACATGACCGGCCTGATCCTGATCGGGCTCGCGCCTTGTATCGCCATGGTACTGGTGTGGAATCAACTGGCGGATGGTGACAATCAGTATGTCGCTGCGCTGGTCGCGTTCAACTCGGTATTTCAGATTGCGTTCTTCAGCGTCTACGCGTGGTTCTTCCTGACCATCCTGCCGCCCTGGGTAGGCCTTGAAGGACGTGTAGTGAATGTCGACTTCATGACGGTGGCAAAAACTGTGCTGATCTATCTCGGCACGCCGTTCGCAGCCGGCTTTCTGACCCGTGTGATACTGGTCCAACGCAAGGGCCGCGACTGGTATGAGCGGGAGTTTCTGCCGCGCATCGGGCCCATCACCCTCGCCGCCCTGTTGTTCACCATTGCCGCGATGTTCAGCCTCAAGGGCGCATTGGTGCTGCAGTTGCCGGGCGACGTGCTGCGCATTGCCGTGCCGCTGACGGTCTACTTCGTCATCATGTTTTGTTTGAGTTTCTGGGTCAGCAAGCTGATTGGTGCTGACTACCCGCGCGCGACTGCCGTGGCCTTCACGGCGGCAAGCAATAACTTCGAGCTTTCCATCGCGGTCGCGATTGCGACGTTTGGTCTGGCGTCACCCATTGCCTTCGCAACGGTCATCGGCCCGCTCATCGAAGTGCCGGTACTCATATCGCTGGTCAAGGTGGCGTTCTGGTTCCGGCGCATGTGGTTCGTCGATGCCGGTACGCCGGCCGCGAATGCGGCGTGAACGATAGCCGGAGCAGGTTTTGATCGGGCGGGGTTTGAGCGGCGGCGCTGCAGTCGCAGGCCGCCCTCGCTGAGCATATTCGCGAGATTTACGCCGCGTGAGCTTGGGCTCACGCGGCGCTGACTATCGCAGGCGGGTTACAGGGTCTCGATAATGATGGCGGGCGCCATGCCGCCTGCTGCACACATCGTCACGAGACCGCGCTTTTTGCCTTGACGCTCGAGTTCATCGAGCAGGGTGCCGACCAGTATCGACCCCGTCGCACCGATGGGATGCCCAAGCGCAATCGCGCCACCGTTGACGTTGACCTTGGCGCGGTCGAGTTTCAGGTCGCGGATAAACTTCTCGGCCACTACGGCAAACGCTTCGTTGATCTCGAACAGATCGATATCGGAAGTGGTGAGGCCCGCTTTCTGCAGCACCTTCTTCGCCGCCGGCACCGGTGCATTCAACATCAAGGTCGGGCAGTCGCCCATGTTGGCGGTCGCCACCACCCGTGCGCGCGGCTTCAAACCATGTTTCTTCACGTAGGCTTCGGACGCCAGCAGCAGCGCACCGGCACCGTCAACCACGCCGGAGGAATTGCCGGCATGGTGAATGAACTCGATATCACCGAGCTCGCTGTACTTCTGCCGAATCAGACCACCATAGGTATTGCCGGCGGCGTCGACCACCAGATCGGCCCATGCACCAAACACCGGCTTCAAGCCCGCGAGGGTTTCGAGTGTGGTCTCCGGGCGGGGGAATTCGTCGTGATCGAGTGCCAGCGTGCCGTCGAGGTTAAAAACCGGCACCACCGAACGTTTGAAACGACCGTCCTTGATCGCCGCCGCCGCACGCTGCTGCGACATCAAGGCCAGTTCGTCGACCGCACGGCGATCGATGCCTTCGATGGCGGCGACAAAATCGGCGCACACACCCTGCTGCGATTGCGGATGCATGGCACGCAGATGCAGATTGCCACGGTCCATCATCGGCGGGGTCTTGGGGTCGGCAATCGAAGCGGTATAACTCATCATTTCGGTGCCACCGGCGATGACCAGGTCTTCCATGCCCGACATGATCTGAGCAGCCGCAAGACTGACGGTGGTGATACCCGAGCCGCAGAAGCGATCGAGGGTCATGCCCGAAGCGCGAATGTCAAAACCGGCATCAAGGGCCGCCATGCGCCCCAGGTCCGCGCCCTGCGCCCCGACCTGGGTACTGGTGCCCCAGATGATGTCATCGACCTCGGCGGTCTCGAGCGAATTGCGCTCGGCCAGCGCCTTCAGCACGGTGGCGGCCAGATGTTGGGGATGGAAATGGGCAAGTTTGCCCTTGCCGATCTTGCCGATACCGCGTGGCGTGCGACAGGCGTCAATGATGTAAGCGTTGCTCATGATGGGCTCCTGGTGGAATGAGAGGAATGCGGCCTGACCGGCGGCGCGACGGACAAAACTTGGTTGCGCATGAT
>CAMCBY010000389.1 GCA_945873015.1 Klebsiella pneumoniae | reverse complement strand
GAGACCACCGACCACGGCGGCGGTGAACTCGGTATAAGCGTTGGTATGCGACACCATGTTGAGTGCCACGGCGACCGCGACCAGAAATGCCACCGCGGCGGCGCGCACGCGGAACATCGGCGCAGCGATGGCCGACACCACCACCACAGCCAGCGCCGCTACGCCGGCACAACCGACCACGATGTCGCGCTCGACCGTGCGGAACCACGCGGCGCTACAGAAGTCGCCTATCAGGGCGTCGGCAGGACAGAACAGGGTGGCCAGACTGTTGAGGCCAATGCCCAGCAATAAAGCCGCGTACCACGCCAGGATTGCGCACGGCGGGATCCACATCCAACGGATCACCGCGCGTCGCTTCTGTCGGGGGGTCAATTCCATCGCAATGCCTCGTTCAATTGCTCGCCGGTAGGCGGAGGGCGCATACCATACACCAAGCTGCGCAGCCTCTCGCGCTCGCGTCGCCTCCATGCAGCAGCGCGCATCACGCCGTCAGCACCACCTTGCCGGTATTACGACGCGCCTCCATATAGGCCTGCGCGGCGCCTGCTTCGGCGAGCGGGAAACAGCGGTCGACATGCGGACGCACCCAACCCTGCTCGACACCATCGAGAATGCTCTTCATCCAGCGCGCAATCTTGTCGCCCTCGTGCCACAGATGCCCGAGGTTGACGCCGAACACCGCGCGGTTGGCGTTCATGAGAGAAATCGGATTGAACCACGGCAGCCCCGCGCCGACGCTGAGCAGGCGCAATACGCCGGGCAATTTCGATTCGGTGACGGTCGAAGCGCCGTACATCGCCAGCCTGCCGGTGTGGCGCAGCGCGGCGTAACTTTTTTTCCAGTGACTGCCGCCCAGCGGGTCGAGAATCAACTCCACGCCGCGTCCGTCGGTGAGGCGGCTGATTTCAGCGCGCCAGTCGCCGCGGGTGTAATCAAGCGCGGCACTGAGTCCGCGCTGTAACAGAAAGGGGTGTTTGGCGCTGCTGGCGGTGCCAAACAGGCGCGCGCCGATGTGCCGACCGATATCAATGGCGGCAAGGCCGACACCGCCACCGGCGTTGTGAATGAGCACGGTCTCGTCGCTCGCCAGCGAACCCATCACCACCATCAATTGCCACGCGGTCAGGTAATTCACCGGCACAGCCGCCGCCTGTTCGAAACTCAAGGTCGCCGGTTTGACGAACACCTGCGTCTGCGGCGCCAGCACCATATCGGCGTAACCGTTAAAACGCGTCAGTGCCAACACTTCGCGCCCTAACCAGTGCGCATCGGCCTGCGAGCCGACGGCGTCGACCACCCCGGCCACTTCATAACCGACCACGCAGGGCAGCTTGGGCGCGTCAGGATAGAGCCCTTGGCGGGCCAGGATATCGGCGAAGTTGATGCCGCTGGCGCGCACTCGTATGCGCAGTTGCTCGCCGCTCGGCGTCGGGTCCGGCATTTCCCGCAATTGCAGTTTGTCCGGGCCACCGCGGGCGGTGATGAAGACCTGACGCATGGCGATGCCTCGTGCTGAAAATTGAGCGGCCCGGACGCTTGTGGGTCAGACTTCAGTCTGACATTTTGCCCGCCATCAAACGCCGCAATGTGGATTTAAATGTCCGACTAAAGTCGGACCCACAGAAGAAAGAACCAAGTCGTCCGCAGGTGCGAATTCATGCGCACCTGCCGGGCTGACTATTCGAAAAATCCCCCCAGCCGCTCGTAGGCACGCAGGAAATCCTCCTGGAATTCCTGCATCACCGCGCGCACCGACTTCGCTTCGTTCATGAGCCCGACGCCCTGCCCAACCCAGTAAGTCGCGAGTTCGCGCGCACCCTCATGGCCGCTTTGCGAAAGTTTGTCGACGCGCGCCAGTGGCGGCTCGCTGATCAGCGACTGCAAAGGCATGGGCAGCGGCTCGGGCGCGCCGGCGGTTTCCCACGCCGCTGTCCACGGTGAACGCAACTGCCGCGACGGCTTGCCGGTGCGGCTGCGCGAACGCACGGTGTCGCGCGAACTCGCTTTCAGCATTTTCTCTTTCACCACCGGATTGGTTTCTGCTTCATGGGTGGTGAGCCATACCGACGCGGTCCACGCGCCGGCCGCACCCATCGCCATACAGGCCGCCATCTGTTTGCCAGTGACGATGCCGCCAGCGGCGAGGATCGGCACCGGCCGCATACCGGCAATCGCTTGCGCCACTTCCGGCACCAGCACCAGAGTCGAGACATCACCGCAATGGCCACCGGCTTCGCCGCCCGCCACCACCAGAATGTCGACACCGGCCTCGACCTGTTTCACCGCATGTTCACGCGCGCCAACCAGGGCCGCCACCGGCACGCCATGCTGCTTGCCGAGTTCGAGCATGAGCGGTGGTGGCACACCGAGAGCGTTGGCTATCAGTCTGATCGGATGCCTGAACGCAACTTCCAGCAGCTCTGCAGCGCCCGACGGCCGCAAATTGCGACCAATCTGAACCATACTTGCGCGCGCTCCCTCGAGGGAGCCCGCTTCAATGCCGTGCCGTGCCAGCAACTGGTCGGCAAATTCCTTGTGGGTGTGCGGCAGGCCGGCGAGCACACGGTCGGCGTTCACTTCTTCGTGTTTGCCGAGCATCTTTTCCGGGATCAGCAAATCGACCCCGTAAGGTTTGCCATCGACATGGGCGTCAATCCACGCGAGTTCCTCCTCGAGGCGCTCGGGCGGCAAAGCACCCGCGCCAAACACCCCCATGCCGCCGGCGCGCGAGACCTCTGCCACCACATCGCGGCAATGACTGAAGGCGAGCAGCGGAAACTCGATACCGAGCAGCGCGCAGATGGGCGACTTCATCGCCTATTTGCCTTTGTAGACGGCCGGGCGTTTTTCCATGAAGGACGCCGGCCCTTCCTTGGCGTCTTCGGTCTTGAACACCGGCGCCGAGATACAGGTTTCAATCTTGAGCGCCTGCGCTTCCGGCACCCCGAGACAGGCACGCGCCGAACGCCGTATGGCCTGCACGGCTATCGGGCCGTTGGCCGCAATCTTGTTCGCTATCTCCAAGGCCTTGGCCATCGGATCATCGATGACGTAGTTGAGGAAGCCGCAGTTCAGCGCTTCTTCGGCGCTGATTAAATCGCCGGTCAGCAATAACTCCATGGCACGCGCATAGGGCAGTTGCCGCGGCAGACGCACGGTCGAACCACCGGCCGGGAAAATCGCCCATTTCACTTCCTGAACGCCGAATCTCGCAGCCGGCACGGCGACGCGGATATCGGTGCCTTGCACGATTTCCATACCACCGGCGATGGCGTGGCCCTGAATCGCTGCAATGACGGGTTTGACCACATCGAAGTCGCGCAGCAGTGCCGCTTCGAAAATATTCGGATCGCTGAGCACCCGTTCGTCCCATTCGTTTTCAGCTTTGCGGTTGCCGGCGATCAACGGCACCAGTTGGCCGAGATCGGCGCCGGCGCAGAATACCGGGCCCTTGGCGGCCAGCACCGCCACACGCACGTTGTTGTCGTCGCGCACCGCTGCCCAGGCGTCCGCAAGGCGCGCCGCGACTTCCGGATTAATGGCGTTACGGGCCTCGGGACGATTGAGGGTGACGGTGGCGATATGACCTTGAACGGAATACTCAACAACAGACATGGCAGGCTCCCCGGAGGATGTTTGGCTTGCTAGTCTAACCGCGGCTCGCGCCCTTGGGCATGACTCAGCAGCGGGCCTCACACGGCCGCTTGGCGAGCGCGCTAGGACACCGCGACAAGTGTCCCGTGAAAAGCGTCCTGGCCCTGCGTGGCAGCGGTCAGAATGGCGTAGTGGCGCAGCAGAAATGCCGCCAGACGGGTATTGAGTTCGGCGCTCAAGCCAGCCGACAGCGCCGGCTCGCCGGCCGCAGCCCCGATCGCCTTGAATATCGCGCACTCGATAGCGTGGGTCACACAGGCATGGGCGACCGCCGCGCCTTCGCCGTCGAGTAGATCGGCACCTGCCGCAAGGTGCGCGCGCCCGCTGTCATCCTCAGGTGCGGTCGCGCACGAGACCAGAATACAGTCGGCATGCTGCCCGATTTGCTGGTGCGTCAGAATGCGCGCGAGCGGCGCATAAGTGGCGCGTAACGGGCGCTCGAAACTTGCAACGCCGATATGCGCGATGGCACCCACCGGCAGTCGCTCGTGCAGTCGCCGCGCAACACCGCCCAGCACCACACGGCGCGGTTTGTAGTCGGCAGCCAGTCGTTCGATGGCCGCGGCCGCCGCACTCGGCCCGCTGCCACAAACAAGTAACAGCGCGTCGCCCACGCCATACAGCGGCAACAGCGAGTCGCGCAGCCGCGCCTGACCAAACGTATCGAGCAGCGGCCGCGCCTCGGCCTCCGTGGCAAATACGAACACCGT
>CAMCBY010000388.1 GCA_945873015.1 Klebsiella pneumoniae | reverse complement strand
AGCAGCAACGCCGGGACCACGTCCGCATCCAACTATCCGGCTTCGTCAATTTTTGTGCGCTAGCACGCCAAGTGCGCGGTTGACTTCGTGGCCCGCGACTGTAAACAATGCTTGCGTTCCAAAGTTTCACAAAGCGCCCAATCGAGGTGCCAGGAGGGTTCTCATGCGCAATCGCTTC
Source organism: Klebsiella pneumoniae (assembly GCA_945873015.1). Classification (GTDB taxonomy): domain Bacteria; phylum Pseudomonadota; class Gammaproteobacteria; genus JADJYF01. The sequence goes on along the minus strand of CAMCBY010000388.1, from coordinate 4,197 downwards.
GCGATGCTCGTCCTTATGCTGCTGGCCGTGTTCACGGCCCAGGCTCAGGCTTATTCCACCATGTTCGTATTTGGCGACAGCCTGAGCGACAACGGTAACAACGCGCTGTTGCTGCCGACCGTCTTAATCCCCCAGACCACTGCGCCCTTCAACCAGGACGCACCGGCGCCGCTAATCCCGGTGGGCACCTATGCGGGCAGTAACAATTATTCCAACGGCCCGGTGTGGGCCGATTATCTCGCCAACTCACTCGGTCTGACGCTGACCCCGTCGCTGGCGAATGGTAATAACTTCGCCTTTGGCGACGCACGCACCGGCGCGGTGGGTGTGTCGGACGATCCGGGTCTGGTGCCGACCTTGATCAATCAGGCGCAGGCGGCTGTGGCACGCGGCCTCGGCTCACTGCCGGGCGATGGGCTGTACGCGGTGTGGGGCGGTGGCAATGATCTGCGCGCACTCGGTGCGGAGTTCGGCGCGGGCCTCGCTTCGCCGGACGAGCTGGTGCGCGCGCAGTCCGCCGCTGCGTTGCAGAACGGCATTCTCGCCAGCATCAACAACCTCACCACCACCCTCGGCACTCTGGCCAGCGCCGGCGCGCGCGATTTTCTGATCCTGAACCTGCCGGATCTTGGCCTGACGCCTATCGCGCGTTTCCTCGAAACCGTCGCACCGGGCACTCGCGACGTGTTGACCGGCCTGTCCGGTCTGTTCAATCAGCGACTGGGCGATCTGGTTGCTGGCGCCAATTCCACACCCGGCTTCACGCTGACTTTGCTGGATGTGTTCGCCCTGAACCATGCGGCGGTCGACAACCCGGCAGCGGGTATCAACGCACTCGAAGCCTGCACTTCGCAGAACAGCTTCGCGGGTTGCTCCGATCCGGAAAACTTCGTGTATTGGGATGGCGTGCATCCGACCACCGCGACCCATGCGGTCATCGCAGGGGCCGCGTTCAAAGCGCTGCAGCCGGTGCCGGTGCCGGCCAGCCTGCCGCTCGCGGTCGGTGGCATGGCGCTGCTGCTCGGTGTCGCGCGTCGCCGTCGCGCCGCGTAAGCCTCAACGCCCAGACGTAAAAACGCCGGCCTCGTGCCGGCGTTTTTTTGACGGCCGCAGCTCTATGCCACGCCCCTGAATGCGCGAATGAATTGGGTGGGTCTTCACTGACACTGCGGATCCACTGCTTGGTTCTTCCAATCAGTATTCCAGCGACAAACTGGCATGCTGAGCAACACAAAGCAGTATCGAGCGCGTTATCGCGCCGATGAGTGGCGCAAACGTACGCAGCGCGGGGGAGTCCACTCCATTGGCTGGTTAGGCAACGCGGTCTGCCAAACTGAGTGCAACACCTCTATCGTGCACAGAGGGAGAGCCGGTGATACTGCCGGCATGCTCTTCCGTCAAGATCGGCGTGACAACAAGCGATGCAACCAGCGCTCCGAATATGAACGGTACGCCATCGCCCGCTTGCTCCGCCCGGGGTATTCCCGACGCGGCGTCGCTCCGGTTCTCGACCGACATCCCTCTGCAATCGTTCGAAAAATTGAGCGAAACCTCACCCGTCCCGACAGCGCCTGCCGACCCGACAAGGCCCAGCAATACACCGTCGCCAGACCACACCAATCTCGACGAAACCTTCAATATTCCCCTCAGAACAGGGCGCCCATCGTCAAACGCATTCAGTCCAAATGGAGTCCCGCTCAGATCGTTGGCCGTGCTCACGCCTTTCGAAGGCCAATCATGAGTGCCGAGACCATCTACTGATACCGGCGAATCGACCGAAAACGCGGTGGCCCGTCGTGGCGAAACCGCCGCATCGTCTCCAAGTTCGCAAGTAAGCGACGCGACGGCGAGGCCATTGGCAAGGCGACCCCGTCATGCGCACCGACCGGCGTCACTGCATCCTCACTCTCGTTGAACGAGTCTCAGGCTCCACTATGATTGACAAGGTCCTCGCTCGGAATGCGCAGCAAGCCAATCATGCAGTGACACGCGCCATCCAACATCTCAACGCCCACTTCCGCACCATCACGCTCGACAATGGCACCGAGTTCCATGGCGATGCGGACATCGAACTCAAGGCCGGGGTCGCTTTCTATTTCGCCACCCCTTACCACTCATGGGCGCGAGGCCTCAACGAGAACACCCCCGGCCTCATCCGGTCAGTACCTGTCCAAGGGCTCTTGCTTCAATGCCCTCACACAGGCCGAATGCAACAACACTGCGAAACAACTTAACGACCGACCGCGTGAACGACTCGGTTTCAAAACACCGGCTGAAGTCTTCTTCGCGGCGTCCTGACGGTGTTGCACTTCAAAGCGGCATTCAAGTGCCGGTCGCTGGCGGATGCCGGGCTCAGTCGAATTACTATTCCGCATATTTACGCGTAACAAGTCCAGGCACAGCGAGTGGCTTCTTTGTTAAGAGCAGATTAGTCAGGTTGAACGGAAATTCCCGCTTGTTTAATCGCGATACGAGCTGCAAAAACGTGTCCAAATCGCCGATTTTCTCAAGCGTCTGGTGACGTTCGTTTATGGAAAATATGTCTGCCATGTTTGTCTTCCATAGCTCGGTGGCGAATTGCTCAGCTTCACCCGAAAACCGATTTAAGACACCCGCATGGAATTCCAGGAAGACAATCGTATCTCTCTCCTCGTTGAGGAACGATTCCATCCCCGCAATTGCCAGAGGCTCTGCGCCCTCAATATCCAGCTTTATGATCACTGAGTCGTTTTGGTGAGGTCTGATTTCATCCAATATTTCCTGAACGGTAATGCTTCGAATGCGCGCAGAGTCTGCTCCGGAATTGTCTACTTGCGTCACCTGGGTCCATTCCGAATTTGCTTTCCCGACCCGGCTTATCGCAACTTCTCTGTCAGAGCGATCTACTAAGGCAGCATTCATGCATCGGATTTTCGTGGCGTGGTGACTTTCCGATACAGTCCGCTCCAGGCACTCGAAGGTGTGCGGGTCTGCTTCGATTGCGGCCACGACCCTTGTCGCTTCTTGTTCGGCGGCAAGCAGACTGTACATTCCGAAGCTCGCGCCACCATCGACGAAAACGACTTCGTTCTCCCGAGTTTGAATAATCTGCTGGACAAGCTGCTGTTGGAAGCGCTCATGGCTCCAGCGACCCCAGAGCCAATAGCTCACAAGAATATGCGCACTCGAACGATCTTTTGGCATCAGATAGACAGTGCTACCTGCGAAGCTGATTTTCGGGGAGTTTCCGATTGCGGCGACAACTCGGACGAGAAAATCAAGCACGCGCTTTTGTGCGCCAAATGGCACTATCTTCGTCAGAATCCTCGGCAGCATGTCTAAGGACATCTGTGGCGCCTCTTGTTGTGGGGCTCTAATCGACCAGTATCCAACAGATAGATTGGCGAAGAGCGATCTAATACGCGACACCGCGCGCGGCTGGCGCCGTCACTTAATCAGAGCTTCCTGAAGTCTGACTCACAGCAGAGCACATGCCGATGCCTAATTTGAGACCTGCTCCCGATTCATTCTCACCTGCAGACGGCGAGGTGCAAAAGAAAAATCAGAACGCGGCCACCGCGCCGTCGCTGCGCGCATCGCTCGCGCCGCTCAGCATGCCGTCGGCACTGCACACGACCGCACCGGCATGGCCCATCTGCGCGCTGAAGTCAGGCAGCATTTCAAGCTGGTGCCCCGCTGCAGCGAGCGCGTCACACAGCACTGGTGCAAAGCGGCCTTCGAGTTTGAGCGTGGTGCTGTCGGCGCCCCAGGTGCGACCCAGCAACCAGCGCGGCGCATCGATGGCGGCCTTGAGATCGACGCCATGCATGACATGCCGCGAAAACACCGCGGCCTGGGTCTGGGGCTGGCCTTCGCCGCCCATCGTGCCATAGGCCATCACGCGTCCATCGCGTAGCTCGGCAAGTGCCGGCTGAATGGTGTGAAAGGGCAGGCGCCCCGGTTCCAATGCATTCAGCGCGTGCGCATTGAGCGCGAAACTCATGCCGCGGTTCTGCCAACACACGCCGCTTTGCGGCAACACCACGCCGCTGCCGAATTCCCAATAAATGCTTTGGATAAAACTCACCACACGCCCTTGTCCGTCGGCTGCGCCCAGCCATACGGTGTCGCCGTGGCGGGCGGGTTGCGGCCACGGCAAGGCACGGCGCGCGTCGATACGTGACGCGCAGGCGGCAATCGCGTCGTCGCTGAGAAAAC
>CAMCBY010000387.1 GCA_945873015.1 Klebsiella pneumoniae | reverse complement strand
GACTAGCGGATAGAGGGTGGGGATATCGGAAAGTCGCCCCTGCCGAGTGTCCGATAACAGCAGCGAAGAGGGTTCTCCATGCGCGACATTATTCAAGATCTCTGCATTAGTCTGCACGACTACGAATCGGCCTTGCTCAACCTGCGCGCGGCCAACAAGCCACAACGGCCCGAGGAAGTGGCGCGCATCACACGCAATGTCGAACTGTGTGAGCGCTGGCTGCGGGTCGCGGGCGGCGAGCAGGCCCTGGCGCGCATGCGCGCCGGCGCCGACCCACGCCGGTCCTGAGTCGCGCTCAGCCCAGCACGCCGCGCGCGCGTAGTTGCGCGATCACCTGATCGGCCGCCTGTTGCGGCGTACACGCGGTGGTATCGATGTGAATCTCGGCCGCTTGCGGTGGCTCATAGGGTGAGTCGATGCCGGTGAAGTTCCTGATCTCACCGGCGCGCGCCTTGGCATAGAGCCCCTTCACATCGCGCTGTTCGGCGACCGCCAGCGGCGTATCGACGAATACCTCGATGAATTCGCCGTCCTCCAGCAGCGCACGCGCCGATTGGCGTTCGCTGCGGAACGGCGAGATGAATGCCGTCAGTACGATGAGACCGGCGTCGACCATGAGCCTGACCACTTCGGCCACGCGTCGAATGTTTTCCACGCGGTCAGCATCACCAAAACCGAGATCCTTGCACAGCCCGTGACGCACATTGTCACCATCGAGCACATAGGTGCGATGGCCGAGCGCATGCAGTTGTTTTTCGACCAGGTCAGCAATGCTCGACTTGCCGGCGCCCGACAGGCCAGTGAACCACAGGCAGGCGGGTTTCTGGTTGTTCTGCGCGGCGCGTGCCTGTTTGTTGATGGCGAGGTCCTGCCACTTCACGTTATGTGAGCGATGCAGGGCGAAATGCAGCATGCCGGCGCCAATGGTGTTATTGGTCAGGCGGTCGATGACAATGAAGCCGCCGCTGTCGCGGTTCTCGCGATAGGGGTCGAACGCGATAGGCCGGTCGAGTTCGAGTTCCACCACGCCGATTTCATTCAGCGCCAGCGACTCCGCGGCGACATGCTCCATGGTCTCGATGTTGAGCTTGTGTTTGACGGGCGCGACCGTGGCAGTGACGGTTTTGGTGCCGATTTTGAGTAGATAATTGCGACCGCGCAGCAGAGGCTGGTCGCTCATCCACACGATGGTCGCCTCGAATTGATCGGCCGCCTGGGCCGGCAGTTCCGCGCACGAGATGACATCGCCGCGTGACGCATCGACTTCATCGGCGAGTGTCAGTGTGACCGACTGATTGGCAACCGCTTGTGCAAGGTCACCATCGGAAGTGACGATGCGCGCGACCGTGGTCGTGCGCCCCGATGGCATCACCACCACCGGGTCGCCAGCATGAATCACGCCGCCGGTGATGGTGCCGGCAAAACCACGAAAATCGAGATGCGGGCGGTTGACCCACTGCACCGGCATGCGGAACGGTTGTTTCTGCAGGCGGGTTTCATCGATTTCGATGGTTTCCAGCAAGGTCATGAGCGGCGCGCCCTGATACCAGGGTGTATTGGCGCTCGCTTCGGTGATGTTGTCACCGCACACGCCGGAGAGCGGAATGGTGTGTACTTCCGGCAGACCAATGCGGGCGGCGAGTTCTCGATAGTCGGCGTCGATACGGTTAAAGATCGTTTCCGAGTACTCGACCAGATCCATTTTATTGACCGCCACCAGCACATGGCGGATGCCGAGCAGGCTGACCAGATAGCTATGGCGCCGGGTCTGGGGCAACAGGCCCTTGCGGGCGTCGATCAGAATGATGGCGAGATCAGCGGTCGAGGCGCCGGTCACCATATTGCGTGTGTACTGTTCATGGCCGGGCGTGTCGGCGACGATGAACTTGCGTTTGTCGGTCGAGAAAAATCGATAGGCAACGTCGATGGTGATGCCCTGTTCGCGTTCGGCGCTCAAACCATCGAGCAGCAGGGCGTAGTCGATTTCACCGCCGCGTGTGCCAACCCGGCGCGAGTCCGCTTCAAGTGCCGCGAGTTGATCCTCAAACAGCATCTTTGATTCGTAAAGAAGTCGTCCAATCAGCGTGCTCTTGCCGTCATCGACACTGCCGCAGGTGATAAAACGCAGCAGACTCTTGGTCTCGTGGGACTTGAGATAGGCATCGATATCCGTCGCGATGAGATCCGATATGTGCGCCATTAGAAATACCCTTCCTGTTTTTTCTTCTCCATCGAGCCGGCCTCATCGTGATCGATCAGGCGCCCCTGGCGCTCGGAGGTGGTGGTCAACAGCATTTCCTGAATGATCTCGGGCAGGGTGGTCGCGTTCGATTCCACCGCGCCGGTCAGGGGATAACAGCCGAGCGTGCGAAAGCGCACGTTTTTCAGCAGCGGCTGCTCGCCGGGTTTCAGTGGCAGGCGCTCGTCATCGACCATGATCAACATGCCATCCCGTTCGACCACTGGCCGCGGGGCCGAGAAATACAGGGGCACGATTGGAATGTTCTCGAGATGGATGTATTGCCACACATCGAGCTCGGTCCAGTTCGAGATCGGAAACACGCGCATGCTTTCGCCCTTCGCCTTGCGGGTGTTGTATACCCGCCAGAGTTCCGGGCGCTGATTCTTCGGGTCCCAATGATGCTGGGCGGTGCGGAACGAGAAGATCCGTTCCTTGGCGCGGGATTTTTCTTCGTCGCGGCGTCCGCCGCCAAAGGCGGCGTCGAAACCGTGCTGCGTCAAGGCCTGCTTGAGGCCCTGGGTTTTCCACATATCGGTGTGGAACTGCGAACCATGATCAAACGGATTGATGCCGAGCGCCTTGGCTTCAGGGTTCTGGTGCACCAGCAGCTCCATGTCCATCTGTGCCGCCATGCGCTCACGCATCGCGTACATTTCGCGGAACTTCCAGGTGGTATCGACATGCAGCAGCGGGAACGGCGGCGGTGCAGGAAAAAACGCTTTGCGCGCCAGATGCAGCATGCAGGCGCTGTCTTTGCCGATCGAATAGAGCATGACCGGCTTGTCGGCCTCGGCCACCACTTCACGCATGATGTGGATACTTTCGGCTTCGAGGCGTTGCAGATGGGTGAGGGTGTTCATGATTGAGCGTCTCCTGAAATAGGCAGGGCCGCACGCGCATGGCGCGCAGCTCCGGACACGTCCGCAGTCTCGGCGTGTGGATGCCGGCTGACGCGCAGTTTTCGCATCCGCGCGCGCAAGGTGTGCGGATTGATGTCGAGCAGGCGCGCGGCGCCGTGTGGGCCCTCGATGCGTCCGTGGGTGACGCTGATGGCGAGCGCGATATGTGCACGCATCGCATCGTCCAGCGTCGCAATCCCGCCGTCACGGGCGGGATTGACAGAGTTGATCGTGCGCGCGGGGCCAGGGCGCGCCGCGCTGGCCGGGTTGGCGCCCAGCGCGGTCGCTACTTCGAGGCTTTGTCCGTCTCCAAGAATCGCTGCGCGATCCATCACCGCCGCCAGCTCACGTACATTGCCCGGCCAGTCATAGGCGCTGAGCAGCGCCAGATCGGCGGCCTTTGGCAATTGCAGGCGCAGACCGAAACGACTGGCGGCACGACGTGCGAAGTGGGCTGCCAGTGCCGGAATGTCAGCGGGCCGTTCGCGCAGCGGCGGCAGCACGATAGGAAAGGTTGCGAGGCGATACCACAGGTCTTCGCGAAACTGGCCTTCCTGAATGAGATAAGGCAGATCGCGATGGGTGGCGGCGATGATGCGCACATCGACCTTGACGTCATCCTCAGCGCCGACCCGGCGGATGAGACCATCCTGCAAGACCCGCAGCAGCCGCACCTGTGCGGCCGGCGGCAAGTCGCCGATTTCGTCGAGTAACAAGGTGCCGCGATCGGCGCGTTCAAACCAGCCGCGGCGTTGACTGGTGGCGCCGGTGAAACTGCCGCGCTCGTGGCCAAATAACTCAGAGTCGATCAACTCCGGTGGAATGGCGCCGCAGTTGACGCGGATGAAGGGCGCTTCGCGGCGCCGTGAGCGCTGATGGATTTCGCGCGCGACCATTTCTTTGCCGGCGCCGGTTTCGCCGAGGATCAGCACCGGCACATCGGACTTTGTCACCAGTGCGATGCGTTCAAATGCCGCCTTCAAGCCGCCATCGGTACCGACCAGTTCATCGAGGCCGACGCCGCTGCCAAGGCGCGAGCGCAGCCGTTCCGATTCGGCTTCGGCGGCGTTGCGCAAGGTCGCCAGTTCGCGCAATTGCGCGTGGGTCGCGAGCGCGGCGGCGAACGGCTCGAGCAAGGCTGCAAAGTGCTCGCGGTTGAGCGTCGTGACAGGCGTGTCGTCGGGCAAGCGGCCGACCAGCAAACCCAGGCCGCCCTCTGCATCGGCCAGACCACC
>CAMCBY010000386.1 GCA_945873015.1 Klebsiella pneumoniae | reverse complement strand
CTGTTCCTGCAGAACATCACGGGTTTTATGGTCGGCACGGAAGCGGAGCGCGGCGGCATTGCCAAACATTCCGCGAAACTCGTGTATGCGATGGCGACTGCGCGCGTGCCGCGCTTCACGGTGATGATCGGCGGCAGTTATGGTGCCGGTAATTACGGCATGAGCGGGCGCGGATTCGCGCCGCGTTTCCTGTTCACGTGGCCGAACAGTCGCATCGCCACCATGAGCGCCGACGTCGCCAGCAATGTACTGCTCGATCTCAGGCGGGCGTCCTTGAAGGGTGATGCCGATGCGGCAGCACTCGCTGCACTCGACGCCGAAACCCGCGCCCAGTTCGATACCCAGAGTGACCCTTATTACGCCACCGCACGGCTGTGGGACGACGGCATCATCGAACCGGCCCAGACCCGCGATGTGCTCGGCATCTGCCTGGAACTGGCCGATGCCAGCACGCCACGCTTTGAGGGCGTGAGCCCGGTCTATCGGATGTAAACCCCATGTTCAGCCGTCTGCTCATCGCCAATCGCGGCGAGATTGCCTGCCGCATCATCCGTAGTTGCCGTCAGCTCGGTATCCACGCCATCGCGGTCTATTCCGATGCCGACAGCAACGCCCGCCATGTGCGCGAGGCTGACAGTGCGGTACGCATCGGGCCGGCGCCGGCTCGCGCCTCTTATCTCGATGCCGAAGCGATTATCGCGGCGGCACGGGCCAGCGGCGCTGAGGCCATCCATCCGGGTTATGGGTTCCTGTCTGAAAAACTCGAACTCATCGACGCCTGCGCCGCCGCCGGCTTCGTCTTTATCGGCCCACACCGCGACGCCATCGCACGTATGGGCTCGAAGATTGAGAGCAAACGCCTGGCGCGCGCGGCCGGGGTCGCCTGTGTGCCAGGGTATGACGGCGATGACCAGAGTGATGCGCGGCTCGCCGCCGAGGCCGAAACTCTCGGTTATCCGCTGCTGATCAAAGCCAGTGCCGGCGGCGGCGGCAAGGGTTTGCGCCGTGTCGACCGTGCCGCTGATTTCAGCGCCCAGCTGGCCACCGCCCGCGCTGAAGCGCTGGCCGCCTTTGGCGACGAGCGTATGCTGCTCGAGCGCTGCATCACGCGGCCACGCCATCTTGAAGTGCAGTTGCTCGGTGACCGCCACGGCCGCCTGGTGCACCTGTTCGAGCGCGAGTGTTCGATACAGCGCAATTACCAGAAGGTCATCGAGGAAGCGCCAGCCCATCATCTGAGCGAGGCTGTGCGCGAGCGTCTGTATGCGGCGGCGCTCGCGCTCGGCCACGCCATCGCTTATGACTCCGCGGGCACGGTGGAATTTGTGCTCGATGCCGAGCGCGACGACGAACCTTATTTCCTCGAAATGAATACCCGCCTGCAGGTCGAGCACCCGGTCACCGAACTCACCACCGGTATCGATCTGGTCGAAGGCCAGATCCTGAGTGCACTGGGAGAGCCGTTGCCGTTCACCCAGGCGCAGATCCGTCGCCACGGCTGGGCCATCGAAGCGCGCATCAACGCCGAGGTGCCGGACAAGGACTACCAGAGCTCCTTCGGACCGCTGCGCGCCTATGCCGAGCCGGCTCTGCCGGGCCTGCGGGTCGACAGTGGTATCGATGCCCTGAGTGAAGTCACGCCGCACTATGACTCGATGCTGGCCAAACTCATCGCGTTCGGCGCTACGCGCGACACCGCGCTCGAGCGCCTGCGCGCCGGGGTGCGCGGCCTGCGCATCGAGGGCGTCGAAACCAATCAGAGCTGGCTGTATGCCTTGCTCGGCCTGCCGGCTTTCGGCGAGGTGCTCACCACCGGCTTTCTCAACGACGCTTATCCGGGGGGCTGGCAGCCCCCTGCCGAACTCACGAACGAGCGGCTGGGCGCAGCAGGCGCGGCCTGGTTTTTTGCCGAGGCCGCGCGCGGTGCCTCAGACCGCCCCCTGGATGCGGGGCAGAGCATGCGCCTAGCAACCCCCGCCGGACGCCCGGCGCGCTGCACACTCGAAGTCCGGGCCGCCCACAGCGGTCACCAAGTAGTGCTTGAGTGCCTCGCTGCCACGCGCCTTGAATGGCGGGTGGACGGCGAGCTTTTCCAATATGAGGCGGAGCAGGGTGGCGCCGCGTTGCGCTGCGGGCCGCGGCGCTATGTGGTGCGCGTCGAGGGTGACGAGGTCACGCTGTGGAGTGAGGGCCAGTGGCTGCGCTTTGAGGTGTTGTCGGCCTTGCGCGCGCGCGCCGCCGTCAGTGACTCTGGTGTGGGCGCCGACGAGGTTATTGCCGCGCTGCCCGGTATCGTCACCGGTCTTCTGGTCGAGGTCGGGCAGACCGTCAGCGCCGGCACACCGGTTGCCATCCTCGAAGCGATGAAGCTCATTCACACCCTGTGCGCACCCCGCGATGGGGTGGTCGCGAGCCTCGGTGTGACGGTCGGAGAGACCATTCAAGGTGGCACCGTGCTGGTTCGTCTCGCCGCGCAAACCTGACGGCTGCGCTCAGGCCTGGGGCCCGTGGCGCAGGCGCCAGCCGGGCCGCCCTGGGCAAAAATTCCTGTTCGCCCGTAATGTGTGGTCGCCGCCCAATCGATTGGAATTTATTCCCTTTCGGGAAATTAAATACTGCAAGTGGCGCAGTTTTGGTGCGAAATCTGCCAAGAGATTTTATTTAAATTCCTTTACGGGAATAGAAACGGTCCATTAATCATGTTTTCTCCGAGGGATCGGCCACGGGCATAAAAGCCGATTCGGCTTGCATGAACTGCATTTACCTCCCGTCCTCTCCGCTGCGAACCGGGACGCGCAGGCAGCGATGGTGGCTGCGCGCAGCGAAAGCCATAGCGGTGTGGTGCGCACAGGTCGGCCATCGGCGCGAGTGCCGCAGGACTACCCGATGGGGGGATGGCCGGCGTCCGTCAAAAAGCCGCATCGTTGCGGCTGTACGCATCACCCTCAGGCGGGGAGCTGGCGGGCTTTAGCTCGTCCGGTGCCTGTGGCCAATGAATGCACATAACTAACGGGAGACACCGCGCTATGGCTTTGAACCTCGGCACTATCGATATCCACACGCCACGCCTCTATGCCGAACAGGGTTATCCCTGGCAGGCCTGGGATCTGCTGCGTGAGCAGGCGCCGGTTTATTGGTATGAGCGCGACGATGTCGAGCCGTTCTGGGCCATCACCCGCCATGCCGATGTGATGACCATCTCGGGTCATCCGCGCGTATTCATCAACGGTGGGCCGCGTTTGCGCCTGACCTTGAAACATGAGGTTGAACTCGGGCGCGGTGGCATCGATGCTTTCGGCACCGCGCGTGGCTGGGACCCGCTCGAACCCCCCGATCTGGTTTTTATGGATGACCCGCGTCATCGCCAGACGCGCAAGGCTTCCAGCGGTGCGTTCACGCAGGGCTGCATGCGCAGCATGGCGGCGCATTTCGATACGCTCGCGCTCAAGTTCACCGACGAACTCATCGACAGCCTCGAGGCGCGCGGCACGGTCGATTTTGTGCGCGAGCTGGCGTGCAAGCTGCCGCTCGCCGCGACCGGCGAGATCATGGGCCTCGCGCCCGACGACTGGCGCCAGATACTGGTGTGGTCGAGTGCGGTGATTGGCGAGGTTGAACCTGAGTACATGCTGCCGGGGGAGACCGCTATACAGACCTCCGAGCGGCAGTCGAATGAATTCCGCGAGTATCTCGAAAACCTTATCCACGAGCATCGCCAGCCCGGCGGCGGTCCGTCGGATTTCATCAATCGTCTGGTTAATGCCCGCGTGCAGGGCAAACCAATGAACGACCAGCAACTCATCGGCTATCTGTTCGTGCTGATTGCCGCCGGCAACGACACCACGCGCAATGCCACGGTCGGTGGCCTGGTGGCGCTGCTCGAACACCCGGAGCAACGCGCGCGCTTGTGTGCTGACCCGGGTCTCATCGGCGGCGCGGTGGATGAGATTCTGCGCTGGACCTCACCGGTGGTGTGTTTCCTGCGTACCTGCACCGAAGACTTCAATCTCAGCGGCACGCGCATCAAGGCCGGCGATACGGTGTGTATGTTCTATCCGTCCGCCAATCGCGACGCCGCAGTGTTTAGCGATCCGTATCGTTTCGATATCGCTCGCACGCCCAACGATCACATCGCGTTTGGTTACGGCGCGCATTTCTGCATCGGCACCAATCTCGCGCGCGCCGAATTGCGCTCGGCTCTGAAAGCCTTGCTGCCGATCATGCCGCGCCTCGAGGTGGCGGGTGCTGCGCATCGTATTGCCAACACCCATGTGTCAGGCATTAGCAAACTACCGGTGCGGTTGGTGGCATGAAGGAAGCAGGCGAGATGACCAGGCGAGTCGTGCGCAGCGCGCGGGCGCTGCTGTGTTTGATGGGCGCCCTCGCGGC
>CAMCBY010000385.1 GCA_945873015.1 Klebsiella pneumoniae | reverse complement strand
GGAACTGCATTCGCGGCTGCGCGAATCGGCCACTTTCCCGCGTTCGGTTATCGCCGAGATTCAACGCGCTGCGCGCACCGGCATCTACGACATTCGTGGTTTCGGCGCCAAACGCAGTATTCCGACCTTTGATGATTTGCTGTTTCTTGGCGCGAGCATGTCGCGTTATCCGCTGGAGGGTTACCGTGAACGCTGCGATACCAGCGTCACCCTCGGCACGCGTTATGCCAAAAAACCGATCGAACTCAAGATTCCGATCACCATCGCCGGCATGAGTTTCGGCGCCTTGTCGGCGCCGGCCAAAGAAGCGCTCGGGCGCGGCGCAACCATCGCCGGCACCAGCACCACCACCGGCGACGGCGGCATGACGCGCGAAGAGCGCGAACATTCGAAGATTCTTGTTTATCAGGTGCTGCCCTCGCGTTACGGCATGAACCCGGATGACTTACGTCGCGCTGACGCCATCGAAGTGGTGGTAGGCCAGGGCGCCAAACCCGGTGGTGGCGGCATGCTGCTCGGCCAGAAGATTTCCGATCGTGTGGCCGGCATGCGTGACTTGCCGCCCGGCATCGATCAACGCAGCGCCTGCCGGCATCCCGATTGGACCGGCCCGGACGACCTCAAGATCAAGATTCAGGAGCTGCGCGAGATCACTGAATGGGAGAAACCCATCTATATCAAGATTGGCGCGGCACGCACCTATTACGACACCGCGCTCGCGGTCAAATCCGGTGCCGATGTGATCGTGCTGGACGGCATGCAGGGCGGCACCGCCGCCACCCAGGATGTATTTATCGAACACGTCGGCATTCCCACGCTGCCGGCGCTGCGCCAGGCGGTCGAAGCGCTGCAGGAACTCGACATGCATCGTAAGGTGCAGCTCATCGTCTCGGGCGGTATTCGCAGCGGCGCCGATGTGGCGAAGGCGCTGGCGATGGGCGCCGACGCGGTGTCGATAGGCGTCGCGGCCTCGATCGCACTCGGCGATAACAGTCCCGATCTCGAACATGAGTACAACGAACTCGGCAGTTCGGCCGGTTATTACGACGACTGGCACGAAGGCCGCGACCCAACCGGCATCTCGACCCAGGACGACAGACTCGCTGCACGTTTCGACCCCGAGCTCGGCGGCCGGCGCCTCGCTAACTATCTGCGCGTGCTGACTCTGGAAACCCAGACTCTGGCGCGCGCCAACGGCAAGAGCCATGTGCACAACCTCGAGCCCGAGGATCTGGTGGCGCTCACCATCGAAGCGGCGGCGATGGCCAAGGTGCCGCTGGCCGGCACCGATTGGATACCGGGCCATAGCAAGTTCTGAGTCGCCAGATGGCGCGGATTCGGTGCTCTGAATCCGCCGCTGCGACACTTCATTTGAATATCAGCCCTCAACGGAGGCACACATGACGACCGATCTGGCGCAAGTCGCGAAGTCCAAGGGCATCAAATATTTCCTCATAAGTTTTGTCGATCTGTTCGGCACGCTGCGCGCCAAGCTGGTGCCGGCCAGCGCCATTAAACAAATGCAGCGCGACGGTGCGGGCTTTGCAGGCTTTGCGGTGTGGCTGGACATGACGCCGGCCCATCCCGACATGTTCGGCCGCCCCGATCCCGACAGCCTGATTCAACTGCCGTGGAACCGCGAAATCGGCTGGCTGGCGGCCGACCTGTGGATGAACGGCGCACAAGTCGAAGCCTCGCCGCGGGTGGTGTTGAAGCGCCAGATCGAAGCCGCCGCCAAACTCGGTTACCGCATGAAGAGCGGCGTCGAGTGCGAATATTTCCTGACCTCACCCGATGGCCGCAGTATTTCCGACCCGGCCGACGACCAGGGCAAACCCTGTTATGACCAACAGGCCTTGATGCGACGCTTTCCGGTCATACGCGAAATTTGCGACGCGATGCTGGAACTGGGCTGGGGCCCGTATCAGAACGATCATGAAGACGCCAATGGCCAGTTCGAAATGAACTGGGATTACGACGATGCGCTGGTCACCGCCGATCGCCATGTGTTCTTCAAGTTCATGGTCAAAACCATCGCCGAGAACCACGGTTATCGCGCGACCTTCATGCCCAAACCGTTTCCCCATCTGACTGGCAACGGTTGCCATTCCCATGTTTCGGTGTGGGACATGACCGGCAAGAAGAATCTGTTCCTGAACGGTCGCGATGCCTTGGGCCTCTCACAGCTTGCCTACCACTTCCTGGGGGGCATCATGCATCACGCCACTTCGCTGTGTGCGCTGTTCAACCCAACGGTCAACAGTTACAAGCGCATCAATGCACCGGTTACGAGTTCCGGTGCCACCTGGTCGCCAAATGCGGTGACCTATGCCGGCAATAACCGCACCCACATGATTCGTGTACCGGATGCTGGACGCTTTGAATTGCGGCTGCTCGATGGCGCCACCAATCCCTATCTCGCCCAGGCCGGCATTCTCGGCGCTGGTCTCGACGGTATTGCCAACAAGCGCGACCCCGGCGCGCCGCTGCATATCAACATGTACACCGAGGGCCACACCATCAAATCCGCCAAACGGCTGCCGGCAACTCTGCTCGATGCCTTGCGTCTGTTTGAAAAGAACAAGGAAATCGCGGCGGTGCTCGGCGAGGAATTCGTGGCGTCCTATATCAAACTCAAGATGGGCGAGTGGCGCGACTACACCGCGCACCTGAGCGAGTGGGAACGCAAAAACACCTTGGATTGTTAAGCTGCAGGTGCGAATTCATTCGCATGTTAAAAATGATCCGAAACGCCATGGGATGGGTATTTAATGTGCGAATGAATTCGCACCTACAATAGCGCCGGTGTTGAACGACGGAAATCCATGCTCAATCTCCTGAAACTCGGTCTGCGCGGCGGACGGCCACCGCGCCAACTGCCGCCGACACCGGCGCTGAAACCGTCCTACGACGTCGTCATCATCGGCGGTGGCGGTCATGGTCTCGCCTGCGCCTACTATCTCGCGCGCACCTGGGGCATCACCAATGTCGCGGTGCTGGAGAAGGGTTATCTGGCCTCGGGCAATACCGCGCGTAATACCACCATCGTGCGTTCCAATTACCTGACCCCCGATGGCGTGCGTTTCTACGATGAATCGGTGCGGCTGTTCGGCGATTTGAGCCACGAACTCGATTTCAACATCATGTACGGCGAACGCGGTCACCTGACCCTCGCCCACACCGACGCCGCGATGCGCACTGCGCGCTGGCGGGCCGAGGTCAATCAGCATTTAGGCGTCGATTCGAGCCTGGTCTATCCCGATGACATCGCGCGCCTGTGTCCGGAATTAAATCTGCGTGACGACGTGCGTTATCCAATCATGGGCGCGCTCTATCACCCGCCCGGCTCGATTGCCCGCCACGACGCGGTCGCGTGGGGCTATGCGCAGCGTGCCGCCGAACTCGGCGTCGAGATTCATACCCACACCGAAGTCACCGGCATCGAGATAACAAACAATCGTGTGGTCGGTATCAAGACCAACCGCGGTGACATCGCCTGCGGAAAAGTGCTGCAGGCAGTGGCCGGCATGAGTTCTGAAGTGGCGCGCATGGCGGGTTTCCGTCTGCCGATACGCACCATCCCGCTGCAGGCCTGCGTGTCGGAACCGGTCAAACCGTTTCTCGACCCGATCATCGTGTCGGGCTCCTTGCACATCTACGTCTCGCAATCGGCGCGCGGCGAACTGGTGATGGGTGGTTCGACCGATCCTTATCCCTTGTATTCGACGCGCTCCACGCTCGAATTCAAAGAGGACTTGATGATGCACATGCTCGAACTGTTCCCCTTCATCGGCAGCTTACGCGTGCTGCGCCAATGGGCGGGCATGGCCGACATGACCCCCGACTTCAGCCCGGTGATGGGCCTGACGCCGGTAGAGAACTATTACATCGATGCCGGCTGGGGCACCTGGGGATTCAAGGCCACACCAGTGTCCGGCACCTGCATGGCCGAAACCGTCGCCACCGGCAAACCTCATCGTCTGTGCGCGCCGTTTTCGCTCGAGCGTTTCTATGATTACGCGCAGGTCGGCGAGAAAGGCGCGGCCTCGGTCGGACACTAGTGCGCCTGCCATGAAAATCATGCACTGCCCTTTGAACGGCCCGCGTAACATTTCCGAGTTCATCTACGGTGGCACGGTCAGCACCATGCCCGACCCGGCGACGGTCGATGACCGGCGCTGGGCGGAATATCTCTTTATCGAAAACAACACCCGTGGCGTGGTGCGCGAGTGGTGGTATCACGCCCCCACCGCCTACTGGTTCATCGCCGAACGCGATACCGCCACCGACACCATCCTCAAAACCTGTACGGCGGCGGACTACTTCGCGGCACAGGCGGCAGACCCCGCGCCATGAGCAAACACCACGGGCTGCGTCTGCCGGCGCCCTACG
>CAMCBY010000384.1 GCA_945873015.1 Klebsiella pneumoniae | reverse complement strand
CTGGTCTGAGGCCGGGTCACTGACTGGCGGTCTGGGTCGGCGTCTGCGTTTGCGCAATTTCGCCGGCAAATTCATGACCAATACCGGCGCCCAGGGCTTTTAACACCGCTACCGTCGCAATCGTCACGTCCGCCTCGCTCTGGCGCAATTCGGCGCGCGCCGCGAGCACCGCGAGTTGGGCCGCGATCAACTCCTGCGCGCCAGCGAGGCCTTGCGCCTGACGATGTCGTGTGAGATGCGCGCTCTTGTCGCGCGCAGCCAGCGTGGCACTGTAGGACTCGCGCGTGCGCGCTGCCGCCAGCCACTGGGCGAGCGCCTGCTCGGTCTCGTGCAGCGCATCGAGGTTGGCTGCTTCGTAGGCGAGCAATGCCGCCTCGATATCCGCATCACGTATATCAACCATCGCGCGTAAACGCCCGGCGTCGAACAGCGGCTGCAGTATCGAACC
Source organism: Klebsiella pneumoniae (assembly GCA_945873015.1). Lineage (GTDB taxonomy): Bacteria > Pseudomonadota > Gammaproteobacteria > JADJYF01. The sequence continues at coordinate 3,951 of CAMCBY010000384.1, read as the reverse complement.
GCCGCCTGACCACGATTTCGATGCCATGCTCATCAAGGCCGACAGCGCGGTGTTGCGCATGCCAAAGAACATCGCCAGCGAAACGCGCGGATACATGTCGGCGATAGCGGCGCCCTTCAGCGCGGTCGCAGCCGCCAGTTGCCGCTCGGCGCGCTGGATATCCGGCCGCTGACGCAGTACCGCAGCCGGCGTCAACAACAGGCGGGGCGCAAACTGCGGCAAGCGCTGTTCGCGCGGGGTCAAGGCCACCGCCAGTTTGCCGGGCTCGACAGCGAGCAGATGCTCGAGTTGGCGCTGGCTGGTGCCGCGCATGAGTTCCTGCGCTATCAACCGCGTACGGGTCGATTCGATACGAGTGTCTGCCGCCAGCGCATCTTCGCGGGCGCCGATGCCGGCGTCGGCCAGCCGCGCCGCGTGATGGGCATCCTTGCTCGCCAGTTCGATGGCGGAGCGCATGAGCGCCAGTTGCGCATCGGCGGCGCGCAATTCCCAGTAGCTGCGCGCAACCTCCGCGCACAACACCGTCATCGCCGCATCGACTTCGGCCTGGTCGGCCTCGATGACCGCGTCCGCTGCTTCAACGCGACGCTTCTGGCGACCAAACAGATCAATTTCCCAGCGCGCGTCAAAACCGATTTCATGCAGCGTGAAGGTCAGACCCGGCGCAATGCCCGGCATCGGATTCTGGGTGCGGGTGCTCGCCACCCCCATGCCGACCTGCGGGCCGAGACCTGCCTGCGCAGCGCGCCGTTCGGCGCGTGCGGCCCGCACCCGTACCTCAGCCGCGCGCACATCGAGATTCTGCGCCAGCGCCATCTCGATGAGTGCGGTCAGGCTGTCGTCTTCAAACCAGGTCCACCAATGCGCGAGCGCTTGCGCATCGTCGCTCATCTCACTCGTGAGCAGGGCGTTGTCCGACTCGGCGCCGGTAGCCTGCCACGCCACCGGCGCCGTGCGGGCTATCGCTTGATAATCGGGACCGACTGCGCAGCCATTCACGGCCAGCAGTGCGGCCAGCAGCCACGCAGTGCTGCGCTTAATCCGCATCACGATGGGCCCGTAGAAAACAATCGACGGCGCGCTTGACCAGGCGGCTGCGCTCGCGTGGCGCGAGCGTTGGAATCAGACCGAGCAGGCAGCGATGAAACTCATCCCCGGTCAACATGCCGATGAACAACCGCGTCGATTCAGCGACCTGCGGAAAACGAACCTCACCGTCACCACCGACACCGCGCAGGTAACGGCTGATGGCGTCGATGATCGGGATTGCGCCGCTGTCGTAGGTAAGCTTGCCGAGTTCAGGGAAATGCGGCAGTTCACCGATGATGACGCGATACAGCGCCACACATTCAGGCGCATAGACAATATCGACATAGGCGCGCGCAATGGTTTCGAGATCCGCACGCACATCGCCACGGTCGGCCACCGCGCTGTCGACCGCGAGCGCAATGCGGGCGCAGTCGCGCTCGACCACCGCCGAGAACAACGCCTGTTTACCGGGGAAATAGTTGTACAGCGTGGGTTTGGATACCGGTGCCGCCAGCGCAATGGCGTCCATGCTGACCGCGCTATAGCCATCGGCCAGGAACATGCGCGAGGCCGCCTCGAGGATGGCGTCACGCTTGGCGTCACTGAGTTGCGTCATGGCGGTTGCGAATAAGGGATTGCAGATGTCTTGCGGCCTGATTATTCTACACTACACGGTTTAGTACAAGAATCAGCCCATGCGCGCAGTGACGCGTTTTCTCACCCTGTTGTTCTGGTGCGGTGTGGTGGCACTGGCGGCCTATATGGGCCACGCCTGGTGGTATAGCCATGCGCGCCCGTTTGAGAGCACCGACAATGCCTATGTGCGCGCGCATATGGCCCAGATCAGCGCGCGTATCACCGGCCATGTCAAAGCGGTGCACTTCACCGACAACCAGCCCGTCAGCGCCGGCACGCTGCTGGTTGAGATAGACGACACAGCGCTGCGCGCGGCACGCGAACAGGCGGCGGCCGAAGTCGCGACCCGTGCCCTGCGCCGCACCACCCTCACCGCGGAGCTCGACACCCAGAACGCGCGCATAGCGCAACACGTCGCGAGTTTCGCCGCAGTCAGTGCCACCCTTGCACGCAGTCAGAAAGATCTCGCGCGCCTCGATGGTCTGGTTGAAGATGGCTCCATACCGGCCCAACAACGCGACGCCGCCGAAGCCGCGCTCGCCATCGCGCGCGCCGAACTCGCGCGCCAACGCGCATTGACCGAAGAGGCCACGCGCGAACGCGCGACCCTCGCCGCCCAGATCGGAGAAGCTGAAGCCACGCACAAAACCGCCCAGGTGGCGCTGCGCCGCGCTGATATCGAGCTCTCCCACACGCGCATCGTCGCACCCTTGGATGGCGTGCTCGGCAATCGTTCCGTACAGGTCGGGCAGTTATTGCAACCGGGCGCCGTACTGGCCTTTCTGGTGCCGGCGGAGGGTTTCTTCGTCGAAGCGAATTTCAAAGAAACCCAGCTTGAGGACATGCGCCCTGCGCAGCCCGTCAGCATCGAGATAGATGCCTATCCCAACACCCGCTTCAGTGGTGTCATCGACAGCACCGCTCCTGCCAGTGGCGCCGAGTTCAGCATCCTGCCGCCGGAGAATGCGACCGGCAACTTCACCAAGATTGTGCGACGCGTGCCGGTCAAGATTCGTTTTGACGCCGACAATACCTTGCAGCTGCTGAAAACCGGCCTGTCCTGTGTCGTGAAAGTGCGCGTGCGCTGAGTCGCACGATGAGCGAAACCCACGCGCCCAGCGACACAAACCAGGAGCGCGTCTTAAGCAGCGGCGACTGGATAGGTTTTGCGGCGATGGTGCTCGGCATCTTCATTGCCATTCTCGACATTCAGATAGTGTCGAGTTCGCTGCAGCAGATTCAGGCCGGACTGTCGGCGACGCGCGATGAAATCACCTGGGTCACGACCTCCTATCTCATCGCCGAGGTCATCATCATCCCGCTGACCGGCTGGCTGGCGCGCGCGCTTTCGACCCGCGTGCTGGTGGCAATCGCTGCCGGTGGTTTCACCATCACCAGCGCGCTGTGTGCGGTCGCGTGGGACTTGCCCTCGATGGTCGCCTTCCGCACCCTGCAGGGGGCTTTCGGTGGCGTCATGATCCCGACCGTGTTTTCGGTCATCTACACGCTGTTCCCGCCGCGCCTGCAGACTCCAATGACGGTCGTGGCCGGACTGGTGGTAACCATTGCGCCCACCGCCGGACCGGTGCTCGGTGGTTATCTCACCGAATCCTATTCCTGGCATGCCTTGTTTCTGATCAACCTGCTGCCGGGCACACTCATCACGCTGTGTGTGGCGATATTCGTCAATGTCGACAAGCCTGACTGGTCGTTGTTACGACGTATCGATTTTCCCGGTGTGCTGTGTGTGGTGGTGTTTCTCGGCAGTCTGCAGTTCGTGCTCGAAGAAGGCGTGCGCGAGCAGTGGTTCGAGAGTCACGAGATTGTTTTTTTCACCGTGCTCGCCGTGCTGGGTGGCCTCGGCATGCTGGTGCGTGAGTTGTCGATCAAGGAACCGATAGTCGAGCTGCGCGCGTTTCGCGACTTCAACTTCGCCATCGGCAGCATCTACAGCTTTATCATGGGGGTCGGCATCTACACCGTGCTGTATCTCATGCCGGTACATCTCGCCACCGTCAAAGGGCTCAACAGCCTGCAGATTGGCGAATATCTGGTAGTCACCGGCGGCTTCCAGTTTCTGTCCGCGTTCCTCGCCGGTGCGGCGGCGCGCTGGATGGACTCACGCGTGATGCTGGCTCTGGGCCTTGCCATTTATGGCGCGGGCTGCTGGATGAATGGCTACATGAACGCCGACTGGGGTTATGCCGAGATGTTCCTGCCGCAGGCGCTGCGCGGCATTTCGATGATGTTCATTTTCCTGCCCATCAATGCCCTTGCACTCGGCAC
>CAMCBY010000383.1 GCA_945873015.1 Klebsiella pneumoniae | reverse complement strand
CCATGCCGACATCTGGGCCAGCCAGATAGCTGAGCTCTCCAAAACGCACAAGGTCATCGTCGCCGACAGCCGCGGCCACGGCCGCTCGACCCGCGACGCGCAGCCTTTCGACTATGGCCTCATGGCATCGGACTACCTGGCGCTGCTTGATTATCTCAAGGTCGACAAGACCGCACTGGTTGGCTGGAGCGACGGCGGCATCATCGGCATCGACATTGCGCTTACCCATCCCGAACGTCTGACGAAGCTTTATGCGATGGCCGCCAATGTCACCACCGATGGCGTCAATCCGAGTGTGGAAACAAACAAGACCTTCAGCGCCTACATCGAGCGCTCCGGCAAGGACTACGTCAGGATGTCCAGGACTCCCGGCGAATACGATGCCTTCGTGGAGCAGATAAGCCCTATGTGGGCGCGCCAGCCGAACTGGACGAAGGAGCAGCTTTTAACGATCACGACACCGATCGCCATTGTCACCGGCGACCATGACGAGGCAGTCAAGCGCGAGCACTCCGAATACATGGCGTCTGCGATCCCGGGCGCAACGCTCATCATCCTGCCCAACGCCAGCCACTTCGCGATGCTTCAGGCGCCCGACGAATACACCAAGTCGGTGACCGACTTGATCGACTCGAAATGAAGCAGCACGCAACGACGGGTAGCGGCGTCCTGGCGCCTTGCCCGTCCGGCTGGTCTTGGCGCGCGGCGCAGAACGGCTGAAAAGGCATGCCGCGCGGACGTGGCGGAACTGGTGGACGCAAGGGACTTAAAGTCCCTCGACTTTGAGCGAGCAGGAGGGCTGAGTCGTCGAAGCTCGTTCTTACGTGGCTTCGAACCGGCCGCGCCGAAGTCGACTGCTCTGCGCCCTCGATTGAACGATGTGCTTTAGCCGATTCGGCGCGCCAACGAATAACTCAAAGCGTGATTGCGTTTGCGTCACCGTACCGAACCACTCGTCCTGTGCAAGGCCGAGCGTCTGTTGGAGACGCGGCGGTTCGCCCGCAAAGGCGCCACGCTTATCAGCCCGGAAAATGCGTCCCCTGGCATCGACCAAGTCCAAATAATCTTGGAGACCAAACGGCAATACCGCGCATTTGTCAGCGAGCGCGGCGCCGACAAATGGGACCGGCGATGGGATAACGCTATCGGCAGCGGCGCTATGGGCACCAACGCTGCGGAAGATCTCAAACAAGTGGCTGTCCCGTTCCAGCGCCGCGTTCCAGCGCCGCGTTCCAGCGCCGATGGGCGCAAACAAGTGGCTGTCCCGTTCCACCACGTTCCACCGAGTGGTGGCTGTCTCGAACACGTGGCTACGAACAAGTGGCTGTCCCATTCCACGGGCCATTCCACGGCTGCCCTGCCCGGAGTTCTCCTGGGCGGACAAACGTCGGCAAGATGTCAAAAGACGCCCGATGAGCTACCTGAACGATAATCTCAGTATTGCAGCGAGTTGGGGGCTTTTCAGAACGCTACCGGACAGCTTAGGAAAGGTGATTGGTGCCGGAAAGAGGAATCGAACCCCCGACCTTCGCATTACGAATGCGCTGCTCTACCAACTGAGCTACTCCGGCGAAAGAGCGGACGTGCCTGACGGCACGGCACCCGCGAGTTGCGGGGCCCGCGGACGGGGCGCAATCATCGCAATGCAGCACCCTGCCGTCAACGTGGACGGGGCTGCCGGGAACACAAATTTTGCTTTCAGTTCTGGTTGCGGACGCGGATCACGATGTCGACGCTATCGGTGCGTGTGCCCTGCGGCGCGGCGGGCAGTTGGTCGATAACCACCTCACCGGAGGCCACGTCGAGCAGGGTGCCATCGTCGATATTGAAGAAATGGTGGTGGGCCGAGGTGTTGGAGTCGTAAAAGACCTTGGTTGCATCGACCATCACTTCACGCACCAGGCCGCGCTCGGCGAACAGCCCCAGGGTGTTGTAAACGGTCGCCTTGGAAACCGGGGCATCACTCTCAAGCAGCCGCGCCAGGACTTGGTCGGCCGACAGGTGCTGGGTGCGTTCCAACAGCAGTGCCGCCACTTCGACACGCTGTGGCGTCGGCGAGATGCCGAAACGTAACAGTGTGGCCGGAATGTCCTCTCGGACAACGGGCGGCAGGATGGATTCGCGAGTCATGGCGGAAGTATACCCATCATTTAGACCTTGTCTAGAATAAACAAGAATAGTTTTCATTTAGAAACGTGGACGAGCCGGCACCAGGCTTGTGACCGCTCGGCCCGCCCTTCTGGTTGTGAAGAACATCACATCCCGTCGCGTCTGGCGACCGCTCAAGGCGTCGATTGCGACGTTCACGGAACGGCAGATGAAAAGCGCCGCGGCGCTGACGATACTCTCGGCATGAAAAGACAACGTGGCTTCAACATCATCGAGCTCATGATCACCGTTGCGGTGTTCGGAGTGTTGCTCGGCGTCGGCGTGCCCGGCATCCAGAGCTACATCTACAACAGCCGGATGACCACCCAGATCAACAGCTTCTCCACCACGTTGGCCCACGCCCGCAGCGAGGCTATCAAGCTCAATGCCCGTGTGGTGGTGTGTCTGTCCAGTGACGGCGTGGCCTGTGACGGCTACGACAGTGGCAACACCTGGAACCAGGGCTGGCTGATGTTCGTCGACCGCGACCGCAACAATGAGGTCGATGAGGGTGGTTCAGGTGTCGATGATTGCGCGCAGGATGCCACCACCGATTGTGTGCTGACGATTTTTCCGGCTTTTCCGGGCACCAACGTGCTGACCCCTGCTGCAAGCGTAGAGGATATCGTGGTCTATGTCGGTGATGGTTCGTCACGCTGCAATACCGACAGCGATATAGCGACCCTCGAAACCTGCCCCAGCAGCACCAGCTTCTTCACCCTGTGTGACTTCCGCGGCGCCGAATACGCCAAAGGCGTGGCCGTCAGCACCACTGGCCGCGTGTCGTCCATATCCAAGCAACCCAGCGGGGGTGACTTCACATGTCCGTAATGACTCGCTCACAGGGATTCACGCTGGTCGAGATTCTGATTGCCGTCGTGATCTTCTCGATTGGTCTACTCGGCATTGCCGGGTTACAGGTTGCCGGTATGCGTTTCACCCACGGTTCGCAGTTGCGCACCATCGCGGTCGGCCAGGTCGAGAGCATGGCCGACCTCATGCGCGCCAATCTGTTCGCCGTGCAGAACGGCAAATACAACGTCAAAGACACCGCGATTCCGCAGACCACAACGCCTGATTGCGCCACCGTGGTGTGCAACTCGACTGAACGCGCGGCTTATGACCTCAAGGTATGGAATTACCACCAGGACAATTCGCCCATTCAGTCCAATGCCGACGCGCTGCCGCTCGGTAACGGTGTGGTATGCCGCGACTCGACACCCAATGACGGCGCCTCGGGGAACTGGGCGTGCGACAACAGCGGCGATGTCTATGCCATCAAGGTGGAGTGGCAGGAGCGCACGGTCGGCGGCAACGACGTCGGTAAAGCCGGCAGGAGCGACGCCGACAAACTCACACAGCGCTTTGTCATGACCGTCGTGCCCGGCATCGACATCACTGAATGATCCGACCATCACGGACTGCAAACATGAGTAACGCGCCGCTTCGCCGCCAACAGGGCATGACCCTTGTCGAGGTGATGGTTTCCATCACGGTCGGCTTGATCCTGTTATCTGGCGTCATCAGTATCTTCAGCAGCAATAAACTCGCCTATCGCCTGCAGGAAAGCACCAATGTGCTGGACGAGAACGCGCGCTACGCACTGAATCAAATCCAATATCACCTGCGCATGGGCGACCATTGGGGTGGTATCGAGGCCGACACCGTCACCAATGAAGCCACGCTCGCCGCTCTGGCCATCGCCACCAGCGTCTGCACCCAGTCCGTGGCGGTCTCTGCTGTTGGCTTTTTTGCTCTTGAAGGCGCTGCCACGACGCCCTTGAGCTGCATTCCCGCCGCCGACTACCAACCGAATACCGACGTTCTCATCGTTCGTTATGCGGGGCCTGATCGTACGGACTCAGCGGACCTTGTCGCCGACAATATCTATCTGCGCACACGCGTTGATGCTGAGGGTATGTTGTTCAAGGGCAGCAGCCTGGCCTCGCTGCCGAGCACTTTGTACGAAACCCCCGAGCCCGCTTATCAGGCCAATTACGCCTATACCACGGTGATTTATTTCATCCGTAAATGCGCATCGCAGGACCTCGGCACGGTCGGGGTGTGCGATGCCGCCGATGATGCGATTCCGACCCTCGCGCGGATGGTATTAAGCGGCACTTCGCTGGTGCAGGAAGACGTGGTGTCCGGGGTCGAGCAGATGCAGGCGACATTCGGCAAATTGACCGATGCCGCGTTACCGAAAACCCAATACTTCGCCGCTTCCGCGCTGGCTACCAAAGACTGGCCCAGCATCGTCAATGTGCAG
>CAMCBY010000382.1 GCA_945873015.1 Klebsiella pneumoniae | reverse complement strand
TGGCGGCAGGAGGCTTTCACGACAGTGTCAGACTGAAGTCTGACCCACAATGACCTGAACGCCCCTACCTATCCCAGTTTGTTGCCGGGATTAAGCTCGGTACTACCAAGCGCTTGATTCGTAAAATCAGTTTCAGTCCTACACCCAATGAATTCGCACCTACAGGACGTCTTTTCTGCGGGATCTTCAGCGCTTGCGCGCCCGCGCGATACCAAAGCCGTGCATGACGCTCAAACCATCGCGGCGGTCAGCGCAGTAACGCTTCTCGAGCTGCACATCGCGCTGAATGTCGATGAGATCAAATCCGACCGCAGACAACAATGCTTCGAGTTGTTCCGGTGTGTGGTAGCTGATGTAGCGTTCGCCCATACGCGCGGTGACGGCGCGGGTCAGCGACAACACATGGCCACGACCCTGCTGCAGAGCGAAGCCGGGTAACAGGAAATCAAACATAAGCTCACTGCCCGGCGCACTGGCGGCGGCGATATGTCGCAGAGTGTCGACAATGGCATTGGCAGTGAGGTAATAAATCACGCCCTGCCACGCAAAAAAGCTTTTCTGACGGGCGTCGAAGCTTGAGCGTGCGAGCCCATCGCCGAGATGCTCGCGTTCGAAATCGACCGGCACCGCTTCAAAATCTGCCAGCGGCAGGTGCACACCGCTGGCCGCGACGCGCGCGAGTTTGACCGCCTGGGTGGCCGGATGATCGACCTCGATAATCTTGACGCCATGCAGCCAAGCGGGCCGCCGTAGTGCGATGGAGTCGAACCCGGCGCCGAGCAGCACATACTGACGCCCGCCGTTCGCGACGAACGCTTCGAGATCATCGACCGTCAACTGGTCGCGCACCAGTATCCACCCATGCACCGGCCGCAGAGCGCCAAGCAGGCCGCGCACGATAGGCCAATACAACAACGGGCTGCCCGCCACCGCGCGCCACAGCGGGCTGGTCAATTGCGCGGCATAGGGATCGGAGAACACCAGCGGCGCGTCATAACGCAAATGACAGGCGCGGATCGCGGCAGTCGCTTCGGCGGTACGGCTGTGGTTGCGGTCGAGCATTGCGTCGGTATTCTAGCCATAATCCCAACGACCGCAGGGACCCTGTCACCCGATCGGACGAGGCCCGTCGCAACGGCCACGAATTCGAGCGCAAGAGCCGGAGTGCGGGCCGCGATGCGCGGCGCGAAACTGCCCCATGTCGGCTCCTGCCATCCATTGGAGCCCCCTCACGGAGCTCGAGATCATGCAGGCAATACATTCCGCAGCAGACGCCACCGCGCCGCGCTTCGATGACGATGAAGCACGCTGGGCAGCAGTCGTGGCGCGTGACGCGCGCGCCGACGACGTGTTCTTTTATTCGGTGCGCACAACTGGCGTCTATTGCCGGCCGTCGTGCGCGGCGCGGCCGGCGCGCCGTGAGAACGTCGCCTTTCATGCCAGCACCGACGCTGCCGTGGCAGCGGGCTTTCGCGCCTGCAAACGCTGTCAGCCGGACCAGGCACCGCGCGCGCAGCGCCATGCCGCGCTGGTTGCACAAGCCTGCCGCCTGATCGAGAGCGCTGAGCAGCCGCCGGATCTCAACGCCCTCGCCGACGGCGCCGGTTTGAGTCCGTTTCATTTCCACCGCGTGTTCAAACGCATCATCGGCGTGACGCCGAAAGCCTATGCCGATGCACGGCGCGCAGCGCGGGTGCGCGACGGACTGGAAGCGGGCGACAGTGTTACGCGCGTGGCCTACGACGCCGGCTTCAATTCCAACGGTCGTTTCTATGACCACGTCGCACGCACGCTAGGCATGCAGCCGACGCGCTTTCGTGCCGGCGGCGCCGGCGAGACCATCCGCTTCGCGGTCGGCCAATGTACGCTCGGCGCGATTCTGGTGGCGGCCACTGCACGCGGCATCTGCACCATCGAACTCGGTGACGACCCGGCCACACTCGTGCGTGACTTCGAGGCCCGCTTCAAAGCCGCCACCCTGCACGGCGGCGATCATGAATTCGAGCAATGGGTCGCGCAGGTAGTGGGATTTGTCGAACAACCCACGCTTGGGCTCGATCTGCCACTCGATGTGCGCGGCACCGCCTTTCAGGCCCGCGTGTGGCAGGCGCTGTGCGCGATTCCTGCGGGCAGAACCGCCAGTTATGCCGACATCGCGTCCAGCATCGGCGCACCCCGTGCGATGCGCGCGGTAGCGCAAGCCTGCGCTGCCAATCCGGTCGCGGTCGCCATCCCTTGTCATCGCGTGATTCGTAACGATGGTGCCTTGTCGGGCTACCGCTGGGGCGTGGAGCGCAAACGCGCGCTGCTGGCGAGCGAGGCTCGCAGTGAGCGTTGAAATAACAAGCATCGACTGGCAGCGGGTCGCGGAAGAACTCGATAGCTGTGGTGCGGCGCTGTTGCCGGCACTGCTCGACAAACCAGAGTGCGCTGCCCTCATCGCCCATTACGAAGACGCCGCCGCGTTTCGCAGCCGTGTGGTGATGGCACGCCACGGTTATGGTCGTGGCGAATATCAGTATTTTCGATATCCCTTGCCGGCGCAGATCGCGAGCTTACGTGCCGCGCTCTATGCGCCGCTGGTACCCATCGCCAACCGCTGGTACGAACGTATGAATCTCGTGCCGCGCTTTCCGGCGCAACACGCGGAGTTCATTGCGCGCTGCCACGCGGCGGATCAGTTGCGACCCACGCCGCTGCTGCTGCGCTATGAAAGCGGTGACTACAATCACCTGCATCAGGATCTCTATGGCGAGCATTTTTTCCCGTTGCAGATTGCATGCTTGTTGTCGGCGCCGGGGCAGGATTTCAGCGGTGGCGAGTTCGTGCTGACCGAGCAGCGCCCGCGTCAGCAATCGCGCGTCGAAGTGATGCCACTCGCGCAGGGCGACGCGGTGGTTTTTGCCGTCAATCAGCGACCGCAAAGCGGCACCCGCGGCGACTATCGCGTGACCATGCGCCACGGTGTCAGCCGCTTGCGCAGCGGTCAACGCCATACCCTCGGCATCATCTTTCACGACGCGCTGTAGAGCGCAGCCCACCCCGCGCAGCCGACGCTGCGCGGGGTGAGTCTCAAGTCCGTCAGGGTCTCAGCAGAACGCCGGCATCACTTCATCGACCAGCAACTGCTGGGTGTCGGCAGTCGCCGGGAACACGATGTAATAAGTCACACCGGTGTTCTGGATGCGTTCTTCGAGTTCACGCTTGACCTCTTCGGGCGTGCCGAGCAGGGCCACCGGCGCTTTCTGCGCCGCTTCGTAAGTGGGGAAACCCAGGTGCGAAGCCAATTGGCGCAGCGCCGGATCGTTCTTGTCGCGCGACAGACCGAGCATCAACAAACCACCGATTTCCATGCTCGACGGATCGCGCCCCGCATCGCGCATGAAGCCGTGCAGCATGGCGATGCGACGCTTTAACTCAGGCATGTCGAAGCGCAGCGTGGCAGCCGGATCGTTGACAAAATCCTTGCCGTTGCCGGTTGGCGGAATGAGATTGATGACTGAAGCCTCGCGTGCCGCGATCTTCAACAAACCGGTACCCGAGCCACCGAGCATGATCTGCGGATAAGGTTTGGACAGTGGTCGCGGGTTGGCGAACAGTTCTTTGATCTCGAAGTGCTCGCCACGAAAGTTCGGCACATCCTGCGTCCACATCGCTTTCAGCACCTGCACGGTTTCATCGAGTTGTGCGAGGCGCTCTTTCAAGGGCGGGAAGGCGTAACCGGCGGCGAGATACTCTTTATCTTGCCAGCCCGCACCGAGTCCCAGGATCAAACGCCCGCGGCTGACGTGATCGAGCGTGGCTGCAATTTTGGCGAGCAGGGCCGGTGTGCGGAACGAAGCGGCCACCACCGCCGGCGCAAGGCGAATCTTCGAGGTGACTGCAGCAATCGCGGTCAGAATGGTGAAACATTCGTTTTGCGGCGTCTGGGGGGTGCCCAGCGGCGAGAAAAAATGATCGTTGGTCGAGACCGAATACAAACCGTCGCGTTCGGCGCGCAGCGCGGCCGCCATCGCTTCGTTGACGTCGCCGGTCGGCAGAAATACACCAAATCGAACTGGATACACGTGCTTCCCCTTTTTTTTCAGTGATGTCGTCAGTATGGAAGGCCGAAAGACGCGTCTCGCCCTCTCAAGACACGCGCGGCACCTGCCAGCATTGTGCCGCACCGCGTGGCGTCGCGCACAGCGGCGCGCACGTTCACAAGCGCTCGGCGCCGACCCGACCGTCGGCAACCTCAAACGACGCCAGGGTTTGGCAGCCACTATCGATGACCGTGACATCATCGAGACCACGCAGGTCAGCGGTCAGGCCGCTCGGCGCACAGTTCAAGCGCAGATAACCACGCGGACCGCTGTTGCCGTAACGCACATGCGGATTCTCGTCGCGGATGGCAGCGACCAGCGCTTCGGGAATGGGATTGGAACTGACCGAGGTCGTGAC
>CAMCBY010000381.1 GCA_945873015.1 Klebsiella pneumoniae | reverse complement strand
CACATCGAGATCGTGCAGGTACAGTGCGGCGGCTTCGTGCGGCAGCACCGTGCTGAGGTGGCGGCCTTCGAGATCGGCGTGGGTGGTGCCGAGCAGTTCGGCTGCATAACGGTTGCTGCGCAGAATACGATTGTCGGTGTCCTTGTAGAGGATAAGGACCGGAATGTTATCGAGGATAAGGTTCTGTTCGTACTCGCGCTGGCGCAATACCCGTACCAGCGCTTCGCTGTCCTCAATCTGGTCGCGTAGCCGCGTCTCCAGCATGCGGGTGTCGTTGCTCTCGACCCCCGGCACCAGCTTGTGGTGAGCGACGAGGTCAGTGACATCGACGGCGCACAGCGTCAGTTGTTGTTTCTCACCATGCGAGGCACTGATGCGCATCCAGCGATATTCGCCGGCGGCGTTGCGCATGCGCATATCAACGGGGTGGCCGGCTTGTGCGGCACCCATAAGGCTTGCCAGTCCGGTGTCGAGATCCTGCTCGTGCAGGCACTGCCACCAGCCGCGGTCGCGCAGCGCGGTGGACTCAAGACCAGTGAATTCATGGCAGGCCGCATTAAAACGTGTCGCATCGCCGCTGGCAGTCAGTTGCCAGGCTGGTATCGGCAGCGCATCCAACCAGTCCGGTGGTGCGTGCAGACGCGATGCGAGACTGCTCATGGGAGGCTCACCCAGCCGATACTTCGCAACGGTTGCGACCGTTGTTTTTGGCGGCGTACAGGCAGGTGTCGGCGCGCTCAAAAGCATGAGCGGGCGCTTCCTTGGCAGTAAATTCAGCGACGCCGCAGGAAATCGTGACCGAGACCGGCTGATCTTTGAACTTGAAGCGACACGCCTCGATATGGCGGCGCAGGCTGTCCGCCAGCTTGAGTGCGCCGGCGCGGTGGGTGTCGGGCAGGATCAGGACGAATTCCTCGCCGCCGAAGCGGCCGAAGAAATCCTGCGCACGAATCTGGCTGGATAACTCGCGGGCCAGGTACTTCAGCACACGATCGCCGGCCTGGTGACCCCAGGTGTCATTAATGGACTTGAAGCGGTCGATGTCGAGCACCACCAGCGACATATGCTGGCCGCTGCGCATCCAGCGCGCATGTTCCATCGCCATACGTTCGTTGTAGGCAAGTCGATTGGGCAGGCCGGTGAGGGTGTCATGCAGGGCCTGATCCTGCGCCTCGCTCAATTGTTTGCGCAGCTTGTCGGTTTCGCGGCCGAGCTCTTCGAGTTGTTTGGCCAGCGCGCCATGCTGCTGGTCGACGCGGTCGGAGCGTGCTCCTTCGGACTTCATGAAGGCATTGAGATTGCCATCGATGATGCCAATCTGGCGCTGAATGTCGTTTTTCAGTTGCGTGATGTCGGCCGCTGCATTGACCCGGCCGCGCATGGTGTCGAGACTGAGCTGCATCGACTTGTTGAGGTCGTCGCGTGCGCTGCTGGCGACGCTGCGCTCATTCTTTTCCAGATCGACAAAACCCGACACCTCACCGAGGCGGGCCTTGATCACCATGAGGAAGCTGTTGAGGCCCGATACTTCGGTGTGCAGGCTGGCGACGTAGTCGACGACAAAATTCGCCAGGTCCTTGGCAATGGCCCTGACCGCTGCCGAGTCGGCGGCATTCTGCAATTGCGGCGTGATAGCGCCGAGACGCGCCTGCGCTGCACTCGGCAGCGACAGGTGATCGATGAGCGCCTGCAATACATCGCGCGCGGCGAGAGTGCGGTCTTCACCGGCCTCGCCGAGGATCACGGATAGCTGTTCGGCGATGGCACCGATCAACTGCAGATCAGCGCTGTTGGTCACGCTCAAGCGGCGCGTCAGGTCGTCAATCACCGGGCGCAGCCGATTTGGCACTTTGAGCAGGCCCATGAGCTCGCGCAGCGGTGCGCTGGTGTCGGGCACACTGTCACGCGCAGACTGCTGTTGCGCGACCGGCGCGGCGCTGGCGGGCGGGGCTTCCATCCGTGCGAGTGTCGTCACCAGTGTGCGCAGGCGGGTCTGGTGTACGTCTTCAAAAAGTTTGTCGGCCTTGGCGAGCTGTTCGAGGTCTTTATCGAAACTCGCATTGCTGCCACTGAAGCGCTGCAGGACGGTCAGCAGGTCGCGACTCACGCGCCCGACTTTTTCGGCGCGCAAGCGCTCCTGATCATCGAGCTCGTTGAGCGCTTTGAAGTATTTGTCTTTCCAGTCGTCCGACCGGTTTTTTTCAACTGTCCCCATATGCAGGGGCATATCGGCCGCGCTTCTCGGCAGCTTTAAGCGCGTCAGCGCGCGCGGCTTGACAGTCTTCCAGGCGCTCCCTAGTCTCGAAGCACCGCGCGGCGCCGCCGACACGGGCATAAGGACAGTTCGACCTCCATGCGTATCGCCACCTATCGAACCCTGCAACGCATCGAAATCGGTGTGCTGAGTCAGGACGGCTCGTCCATCACGCCCTTCGATTTGCCGCCTGCCCGTGCCGAGAAAGGGCTGCTGGCAGTGCTGGAAGCCGACCAGGCGTTGCTGCCGTTGCGCTCGGTCGAGCATCCACATCGCATTGGTTCGGTGCAACTGCTGGCGCCGATCCCGCGTCCGCGTCGCAACATCATCTGCATCGGCAAGAACTACCACGCGCATATCCAGGAAATCGCTGCGGGCGGATTCGACACCACCGGTGGGGGCACCGCGCCCCCCGAGGCGCCCATCGTGTTCTCCAAATTTCCCGAATGTGTGGTGGGGCCTGGCGCATCCATCCTGCATGACAAACGCGTGACCGAGCAGCTCGATTACGAAGCGGAACTCGGTGTCGTCATCGGTCGTAAAGGGCGGGCGATCAGCGCTGCCGATGCGATGGATCATGTGTGGGGCTATACCATCATCAATGACGTGACCGCGCGTGACGTGCAGAAGGCGCACAAACAATGGCTGCTGGGTAAATCGCAGGACAGCTTCTGCCCGATGGGGCCGCTAGCCGTCACCCGCGATCTGCTTGATCTCGCCGATACGCCGATTCGCCTGTGGGTCAACGACGAATTACGCCAGGACGGCAATACCAATCTCATGATGTTCTCGGTGCCCGAACTGATTGCGACCATTTCGGCGGGTATCACCCTCTACCCGGGGGACATCATCGCCACCGGCACACCGGCTGGCGTCGGCGCGGGTTTCGACCCGCCGCGTTTTCTCAAGGCCGGCGACATCGTGCGTATTGAGATCCCGCCGATCGGGGTGCTGGAGAATACCGTCGAGAACTGGCGTAAATAAGCGGCCGGCGCTGCACCCACCGCAGCGGAGTGAAACGATGATGGATTTCGGTATTTGCGTCGCTGCCAGAATCGACGACGTCGGTTATATCGCGCATGCCGAGAATCTCGGCTACTCCCATGCCTGGGTCGCCGACAGCCAGATGATCTGGTCTGACTGTTATGCGGTGCTGGCACTGGCGGCGCAGCAGACGCGGCGCATCAAACTAGGTACCGGTGTGTCGGTGGCCGGCACCCGCATCGCTCCGGTGACCGCCAACAGTATCGCGACCATCAATCGCCTCGCACCGGGACGTACTTTTCTTGGCATAGGCACCGGCAATACCGCGATGCGCCTGATGGGCCAGGAGCCGCAGAAGCTCGGTGAATTTCGTGACTACCTGCGCGTGGTGCGTGGCCTGTTGCGCGGCGAGGAAGTTGAATTCAACTGGCGTGGCGAGAGTTGGCCCATTCAGTTCCAGATGCAAGACCACAAATTCATCGAACTCGAAGCGCCGATTCCGATTCACGTTTCCGCTTTCGGGCCCAAGACCCAGGCTCTCGCCGGTGAAATGGGCGATGGGCTGGTGATGTCGATTCCCCCTGAGCCAGGTTATATGGTGCGCGCGCTGCGCCAGGTGCAGAAGGGCGCGGCCCGCAGCGGCCGCGAGCTCGACGATTTCTACACCACCTCACTGACCACCGCTGTGGTGCTTGAGCCCGGCGAGAGTGTGACCTCGGCGCGCGTACTGAATGAGTGCGGCGCTTTCGCCATCGCCTCCCTGCACTACGTCTATGACAAAGTCCGGCAGATGGGCGGCGAGCCGCCGCTGCATCTGCGTGGTTGTTGGGAAGAATATTGTGCAATGGTCGAAGCGGTGCCGGCGCGGCAGCGGCACATGCGAGTCCACGCCGGTCATTGCACTTACCTTCTGCCTGAAGAAGCCAGATTTCTGAGCGCCGACGTGATCAAGGCAACCTGCATGGTCGGCACCCCGGAAGAGTTGCGCGAGCAGGTCGAACGGCTGGCCGCAGCGGGCTTGAAACAGCTCATGATTCTGCCTTCACTCGCCGCGCAGTACCGCGTGATTGAGGACTTCGCCCGGCATGTGATTGCCAGGTTGTGAGCCGCGCGGGCCGCTGTTGGGCTGCCGCCCGGCAACCCGGCAGATGGCTCACAACGGCGTGTTGCGGTCTGGCAGTACGTCGGTGAAACAGAAACCATCCCGCGTCAC
>CAMCBY010000380.1 GCA_945873015.1 Klebsiella pneumoniae | reverse complement strand
CAAATGAAGCTCAATTGCGTGCTGTGCCATCAGGTCGGCAGCATGCCGACGCGTCTCGGCGCAGCGGCCACTTTCGATCACGGCTTGCGCAAAGCAGCCGGCATGAACTATTTCGCCGATGCACTCGGCCGCACACGCCTGTCTGCGTCTCTCGGCGCGTGGGGCGACCGATTAGGCCGCGGTGAAGTGCCCGACGCGCCGCCGCGACCGCAGGGCGTCGAGCGCAATCTGGTCATCACACAGTGGGAATGGGGTGACGGTTATACCTACGCCCATGACGAAATAGCGACTGACAAGCGCGACCCGACAGTGAACGCCAATGGGCCTGTATACGGGGTCGATCTGGCGAATGATTATCTGCTGGTGCTCGACCCGCAGACTCATACCGCCGAACGCCTGAAGGTGCCGACCCGCAACGGTTTCAAGACGCCGTGGGGGTCGCAGACCTACAAAGCACTGGATAGCGATAAACAAACGCCTTTCGGTTTCGGTTCATTGGGCGACCCGGCAACCGATGGCCAACCGTCGGTGAAGGGTGTCTATCAGAACCCGGCCAACCCCCACAATCCGATGATGGATGCGGCGGGTCGTGTGTGGATGACCACACAGATCCGTCGCCAATGGGCCGAAGATACACCGGCCTGGTGCCGGGACGATGCCGTGATCATGAACAATCACCACCATCGGCAACTCGGCTATTACGATCCGTCAAACAAGTCCTGGCAGTTATTCGATACCTGTTACGGCACACATCATCTGCAATTCGATGCCGATGGTGTGTTGTGGACCAGCGGTGACGACTTTGTCGTCGGCAGCTTCGATGTGCGCAAGTTCGATGCAAAAAACCCGGCGAGCGAGGCGCAGGCCAATCGTCATTCAGAGGTGCGCGTCGACAGTGATGGCGATGGCAAGCCCGATCAGGCGATTGTCGGGTTTCACTACGGCGTGATTGCCAATCCCAAGGACAAGTCGGTGTGGAGCGCCGTGCCACCGGGCGTGTCGAGCCCGCCAGGCACACCGGGTTGGCTGTTGCGCTACGACCCGGCCAGCGACAGACATGAAGCTTATGAACCACCGGCACCCGGCGTCGGCCCGCGCGGCGTCGACGTCGATACCCAGGGGCGGATCTGGACGGCCCTTGCAGGCAGTGGACAGTTGGCGATGTTCGACAGAGCCCGCTGCAAACAGACCTGGGGCACGGGCGCGCAGTGCGCTGAAGGCTGGAGCGTATGGGAAGTGCCGGGCCCACGCGTGCGGGCACTCGCCGCCGATGGCCCGCTCGCCAACGCCGACATGTTTTATTACCTGTGGGTTGATCAGTTCGACACCCTCGGTCTTGGCAAGGACACGGTCATCGTCAATGGCACCAACTCCGATGCATTGATTGCCTTTGTGCCGACCACACAAAAATTTGTCACCCTGCGCATCCCCTATCCACTCAACAGCTATACGCGTGGGCTCGACGGACGTATCGACGATACAAAGCTCGGCTGGAAGGGGCGTGGCCTGTGGTACACCAACGGCCTTGATCCGTTGATCCACTCTGAAGTGCAACGCTCCTACGTGGCCAAGGTGCAACTGCGCCCCCACCCGCTCGCACACTGAGGCAGAATTTATCGAACGAGCGGCGCGGCGACGTGCGCCGCTCTCGATGACACCGACAGGCGGCCAGGTTTCGGGACAGCCATTAATCTCGGAGGCCATAGGCGCAGGTCTAGGTTTCGGGACAGCCATTAAATTCGACGAGAACTAATTCCCGAATGCCTTGGCATCGCCTGACATGCAATTACATTTTCGGTCCTGCAACCTGTGAGTGCGGCGAGGTCTCGGGACAGCCATCAGAAACGGACTGGTTTCGGGACCGCCAAAGGTTTCGGGACAGCCATTATTTTCGGCACGGCGAGGTTTCGGCGGCGAGGTTTCGGGACAGCGATTAAATTCGACGAGAACTAATTCCCGAATGCCTTGGCATCGCCTGACATGCAATTACATTTTCGGTCCTGCAACCTGTGAGTGTGGGTTCAAAACTGCGTGGGGCTGCCTGCAATAGTTTCGGCCCCGAGTGCTGGTGAATGGTCGTCGGTACGGGGATAGCGCGGTCAGCCTCTAGCGCGAGTTGATGTCCAACTCATCCGTTCACTCGCGCATACAGTCGCCGCGCGGCGGACAATCCATGCAACCAACGCCAACCGCGCTGTTCAGCGATGTGCTTGAGGCGATGCGGCGCGCCAACGAATAACTCAAAGCGTGATTGAATTTGCGTCACCGTGCCGAACCACTCGTCCGGTGCAATGCCGAGCGTCTGCAGGAGTCGCGGCGTTTCGCCCGCAATGGCGCCACGCTTATCAGCCCGGACAATGCGGCCGCTGGTATCGACCAGGTCCAAATAATCCTGGAGACCAAACGGCAATACCACGCATTTGTCAGCGAGCGCGGCGCCGACAAACGGGACCAGCGATGGGATAACGCAATCAGCAGCCGCGCCATGAGCACCAACGCTGCGGCAGATTTCAAACAAGCGTTGTTGAATAGAAGTGAAGTCGGACTCCGGCGCCCCTGCCGCGAGGCCTGCTCGGACCGGATTCAGATCCACGTACGCCATTGCCGTAAGCAAGGCCGTGTCGTCCAGCAGGGCCTGCGATTTGAATCGTCCTTCCCAGAACCGGCCCGTGCAGCCATCCTCGACATTGGCCGCTCGGGCAAGCCACTCATTCAAACAGCGCATGAACCAGCTCAAGTCAACCAATCGCGCCGACCAGCGTTCGAGATCGCGCGCCAGCAACACCTGCTCCCAGTCCGCGAGCTCACCGCCCGCAAGGTAACGCTGCGCATAAGCTGGCCCCGAAAAGAGTCGGCACCAACGCTCTACAACTTCGCGCTCACACCAACCCCGAGCACGATCAACATCGATATGCACCACCAAATGATAGTGATTGCTCATCAGCGCATACGCGCAAAGATCAATCGCAAAGGTGTCAGTCAGTAACTTCAGGCGATCGAGCAGCCACACTCGCCGATGATTGAATGATTTGCCGCTCACGCAATCTTCACCACACAAAAATGCGCGGCGAACGCAACGAGCAATAACGTGGTAGTAGGGCGTGTCAGCGACGGACACAAGCGAAGCGCGTGGTTTGGTCATCCGTGACCTCCGTAAGATTCGTAATCGAATTCAATCAGCTTCCTGCCGATGGCTTCACCCTAATCGAGCGATCGCGTGGATGTCAACTTGATGGCTGTCCCGTCCCAGCTTTCCAGCTGTGGCGTAGGTACAGGGGTTCGAGAGATTGTGTCGCGCCGGCGCGGACAAGATTCTTCACATCGCTGGCGCGGCCAGCTGCTTGTGAGCGCGCGATTCCAATCAGATAATCGAGGTTTCCAGCGGGCAAGGAATGACCGATGCTGACCATCCGTTTTGGCCTGCAGGCCGATATGCGCCACGGGGATATCCAGATCATCCCGGACTATCTCTCGAATCTTGGCCAGCCAACCGGCGTTCCGGGCATCAGTCGCACCTTCATCGGTTTCACAACAACGACCGGACTCAGCATCGTACTGCGCGGCGAGATTGACCGCTCGGACGAAGATGCTTTGCGCTCCAGCCCGATCACCGGGCTGACCGTCTATAACGACGTCTTCATGCTGGTGGATATACGCGGCCTGCAACCCTTCACTTTTGACGATGTCGAGAGCTGGAGCGAAGCGGAGTTCGAGCGGCAGGTCTTTACCTTATCGACCCGTACCGGATTCAGTGTCGTCGGCAGTAGCCTCGATGACATCCTGCTCGGTCTGGCGGGTCACGATACCCTTGACGGCAGTGGTGGCAATGACCTGTTGCGCGGCCTCGCGGGCAACGACACCCTGACGGGTCGCGACGGCAATGATCGTCTTGACGGTGGCAGCGGTAATGATCGTATGTTCGGCGGCTACGGCAGTGATACTTACGTGGTTGACGCGCACGGCGATGTGGTCAATGAACGCGCTGCCAACAGTGGCGATGTCGATATTGTGCGCGCGGCTTTGAATTGGACCCTCAGCAGTAATATTGAAACTCTGGTTTTGACCGGCAAACAGGCGCTGAGCAGCATTGGCAATGCAGGCGACAACCTGCTGCTCGGCAACGCTGCCGCAAATATATTGAAGGGCCTCGCCGGTAACGACACGCTCAACGGCGGCGCCGGCAGAGATCGTCTCGAGGGCGGACGGGGTGACGATACCTATGTCATCGATTCCCGTGCCGATGTGATGGTCGAGAAGGCCAGCGAGGGAAGCGACACAGTGCGTGTCGGTTTCAACTTTCAACTGGGTCTCAATTTTGAAAATCTCAGTCTGACGGGCAGTGCCAATGTCGATGGCACGGGTAACGAGTCCGACAATGTTCTGCGCGGTAACAGCGGTAACAATACCCTGTCCGGCGGTGGCGGTAACGACACGCTGCATAGCGGGCGTGGGTT
>CAMCBY010000379.1 GCA_945873015.1 Klebsiella pneumoniae | reverse complement strand
CAGCATCATTGGCGATTCGGTGTTCGACATCGTGGTCGATTGGCTGTCGGTCGGCATCAATCCGGGCGAGGCGACGCTGTTCGTGCAGTCGCGGGTGCCTGAACATGCGGAATTGCATCTTCTGCTGTCGATGATCACACCCATAAGCTGGCTGGAGCGGGTGCCGAGCTATAAGGACCAGCAGGAAAAACTCAAAGAAAAAGATCTCTCGACCTATGGTTTCCTGGGTTATCCGCTGCTGCAGTCGGCCGACATTCTTATCTACAAGGCCGGTCATGTGCCGGTAGGTGAAGACCAGGTCGCGCACATCGAGTTGTCGCGCGAAGTGGCGCGGCGCTTCAACTACCTCTATGGCCGTGAGCTCGGCTTCGAGGACAAGGCCGAAGCCGCCGCGCGCAAGATGGGCAAGAAAAACGCCAAGCTCTATTTCGACATTCGTCGCACCTACCAGGAGACCGGCGACGGTGACGCACTTGAGCGCGGCCGCGCCTTGCTCGAATCCCAACAGAATATAAGCATCGGCGACCGCGAGCGTTTGCTCGGTTACCTTGAAGGCGGCGGCAAGGTCATTCTGCCCGAGCCCCAGGCGCTGTTGACGCCGGAATCGAAGATGCCGGGTCTCGACGGCGAGAAGATGTCGAAGTCCTATGGCAACACCATAAGCCTGCGTGAAGCCCCTGAGTCAGTGACTCAGAAGCTGCGCACGATGCCGACCGACCCGGCGCGGGTGCGCCGCACCGACCCGGGCGACCCGCGCAAGTGTCCAGTGTGGAAATGGCATGAGGTTTATTCCAACGATGAGGTGCGCAACTGGGTGCGCGAAGGCTGCACCACCGCGGGTATCGGTTGCCTGGATTGTAAGCAGCCGGTCATCGACGCGGTGATCAAGGAGCAGACCCCCATTCGCGAGCGCAGCCAGGAATTTCTGACCGATCCGGATGCGGTGCGCGCCATCATCGACGAAGGCTGTGAAGCTGCGCGTAGCGTCGCGCGCGACACCCTCGACGACGTGCGTCAGGTCATGAATCTGGTGTATCGCTGAGATGAGCGAAACGCCGGTCGAGGAGGAGCCACAGGCGCTCGCGGAAACGTCCGGCCCGCCGAGTCAGGCGGAGATGCCGTTTGCGGTGGTGCAGGGCGTGCCGCTCAGCGAGCCGCCGCGTGATCTCTACATTCCGCCCGAAGCGCTGGAAGTATTTCTGGAGGCCTTTGAAGGACCACTCGACCTGCTGCTGTATCTCATCAAGCGGCAGAATCTCGACATCCTCGATATTCCGATTGCGCGCGTCACCGAACAATACATGACCTACATCGGCTTGATGCAGGAAATGAAGTTCGAACTGGCGGCGGAATATCTGCTGATGGCGGCCATGCTGGCCGAGATCAAATCGCGCATGCTGCTGCCGCGACCGAAAAACGATGCCGAAGAAGAGGGCGATCCGCGCGCCGAGCTGGTGCGACGCCTGCAGGAATACGAACGTTACAAAAAGGCCGCTGAAGACATCGAAATCATGCCGCGTATGGAGCGCGAGTGGTATCCGGTGGTGGTCGAATTCGAGCGATTGAACGCCAGCAAGGAGCTGCCGGATTTGACCCTGGCCGCCCTGCTCGATGCCTTTCGTGATGTTCTGCATCGCGGCGAGATGTTCGCGGATCACCGCATCAAGCGTGAAGCTTTGTCGGTGCGCGAACGCATGTCGAAGGTGCTGGCCCAGGCGCGCAGCGATGTGTTTACTGCCTTCCATGATTTCTTTTCATTTGAAGAAGGGCGCGCAGGCGCGGTGGTGACCTTGATGGCGATACTCGAACTGATCAAGGAATCGATGATCGAAATCGTGCAGAACGGCGAGCGCGAACCGATCTACGTCAAGCTGGTGGCCTGAGGTGGGTGTGGAGAACGAGGCTATGCAAGGGGTGAGTCTGAAACCCGTGGTGGAGGCCATCGTGATGGCCTCCGAGGCACCGGTGAGCGTCGAGCGTCTGACCAAGATTCTGGAAGACGAAGGCGGTAATGGCCCCGGCAAGGACTTGCTGCGTCATGTGCTGACCGAATTGCAGACCGACTACGCCGAGCACGGCGTGGAGTTGGTCGAAGTGGCGAGTGGCTTCCGCTTTCAGGCACGCGCGGCGTATGCCGACCGGGTGTCGCGACTGTGGGAAGAGCGCAAGCCGCGCTACTCACGTGCGCTGCTCGAGACCCTCGCGCTGGTCGCTTATCGTCAGCCCATCACCCGCGGCGAAATTGAACACGTGCGCGGTGTCGCGGTCAGCAGCAATATCATGCGCCTGTTGCTGGAACGCGATTGGGTGAAGGTGGTCGGACATCGCGATGTGCCCGGCCGTCCGGCGGTATACGCGACGACCAAGGAATTTCTCGACTATTTCGGCCTGAAATCACTCGCTGAGCTGCCGAGCCTCGCCGAACTCAAGGATTTTGATGCCATCAATGCCGACCTGTTCGCCAACATCGTGCTGGACGAAGAACACGCTGCGCAGGACGAGGCCGGCGGTGGTGAGGCGGCGACCGTCGCGGCGCCGCTCGCCACCGAGCCGGCGGCCACACCCGAGACTGCAGCGGACACCGAAGTGGGCGCGGCGGCAGATGAGCCGCTCGAATCAGCCGCTGACGAGGACCAGACCAGTGCCCGCGACGCCGCTGCAGGCGCCGACGAGGCGGCCGCCGGACAGCCCGCCGCGAGCGAGCAGACAAGCCCCGATCATGAACCCGCACAGGATGACGACACCCCGGCGGCCCATCCTTGAAAGCCGGAGACAAAGACATGACTGAAGACGCCGCCGGCGAACGCATACACAAGGTGCTGGCCCGCGCCGGCTGGGGTTCGCGGCGCGAGATTGAGCGCTGGGTCGAAGCCGGTCGCATTCGCGTCAACGGTCGGCGTGCCGAAACCGGAGCAAGGGTCGCGCCGGGCGACCGCGTGCAACTCGATGACGGCCGCGTGCTGCGCGTCAGTGGTGGCAGCCAGGATCTGCATGTGCTGGCCTACAACAAACCGGCTGGTGTGGTCTGCACCCGGCGTGACGAGCAGAATCGCCCGAACATCTTTGAAGACCTGCCGCGTATCGAGCGCGGTCGCTGGATCAACATCGGGCGTCTCGACATCAATACCAGTGGCCTGCTGCTGTTCACCAATCATGGCGAACTTGCGCACCGCCTGATGCACCCGCGCCACCGTGTCGACCGCGAATACGCGGCGCGGATCTTCGGCGAGGTCGAGGACGAGATGCTGCAAAGGCTGCGCGATGGCGTCGATATCGACGGCGAGCGGTTCCATTTCGACGACATCGTCGAAGGCGAGGGCGATGGCGCCAATCGCTGGTATTACTGCGTAGTGCAGAGTGGACGTCAGCGCGAAGTGCGGCGCTTGTGGGAGTCTCAGGGCGTCAAGGTCAGCCGTTTGATTCGGGTGCGTTTTGGCAACGTGATGCTGCCGGCCGATCTGCGCGGTGGCCAGACCGTCGAACTCGGCGGCACCTTGCGTGACGAGTTATGCGCGCTGGTGGGCCTCAATGCGCGCGGCGAAGAGCTGCGCAACCCCGCACCAAAAACTTCCTGATTCGCGCACGGGCAGGCGCGCAGGGCGTTCATCGCATTGATCTCGCTGGCCCGCGCCGCTAAGCTTGGCCGCCTTTTCAATTGTCTCTTACCTCATTTTGACTGTATCAACCGTGAACACTGAGCGGCGCCGTCTGGTCGCCGGAAACTGGAAGATGAACGGCTCGCGTACGATGGCCACGGCGCTGACGCGCGCGGTGGTTGATGCCGGTCTCGATAACGCCCTGGATGTCGTGCTGTGTCCGCCCGCGCCCTATCTTGAGGTGGTCGGCGCGAGCGTTGCCGGCAGCGGCGTGGCGCTGGGCGCCCAGGACTGCTCCGAACACGAGCCCGGCGCCTACACCGGCGAAGTGGCAGCGAGCATGCTGGCCGACAGCGGTTGTGTCTACGTCATCATCGGTCACTCTGAGCGCCGGCAGATGTTCGGCGACAGCGACGCACGCGTGGTAGCCAAGCTCAAGACCGCCTGCGCGCACGGGCTGACACCGATATTCTGCGTGGGTGAAACCCTTGAAGAGCGTCGCGCCGACGCCACGGAAACAGTCATCGGCCGCCAACTCGATGCCTTGCTGTGCGAGCCCGATGCAGTCGCCTTGCTGGCGCAGATGGTCATCGCTTATGAACCGGTATGGGCGATCGGCACCGGCGAATCGGCCACGCCTGCCCAGGCGCAGGCTGTGCACGCTGCCATCCGTGCGCGGCTGGCCACGCTCGACGCGGCCCTCGCCGCGCGTACTCGCATCCTCTACGGTGGCAGTGTCAAACCCGACAACGCCGTGGAACTGTTCGCCATGCCCGACATCGACGGCGGGCTCATCGGCGGCGCGGCACTGGTCGCCGCGTCGTTCATTGCTGTTTGCCGCGCCGCGCTCGCCTGACGGCGAGC
>CAMCBY010000378.1 GCA_945873015.1 Klebsiella pneumoniae | reverse complement strand
CAGGTGTTTAATCGCCCGCTGGTGGCCTTCGCTTGTCTGTTTGAACTTCATCGGCCGGCTCGACTTGCCGTCTATCCGGCTGACCAACTCAAACTCCTTCGCAGCAATATCTATCCCCACCCAAGTGGCCATTGGCTTTCCCTCCGCAGCAGGTTTCCGCAACAATAGTCATCGGTTCCCCGACCTCGCACTTTTTGCCTCCTCAGCCTTGTGACGCGAAGTCCCGTAACACGGGCTTCCGCATACTCCTCGAGGTCGGCAATGAGGCGGGGAGCCTCTCTACAGTCGAGGTCAGGAATATCCTGCCTCAGGGTGCGAACGGCTTCCCCGATAACTAAACGACAAAATCTAACTAACGAAGCCAACATACAAGGTGCGAATTTATTCGCACATTAAACCTGACACGCCACGCCCGAACCCCGGCACGAATGTGCGAATAAATTCGCGCCTGCAGGGCATATTCAGTTACGCAGTAGTTTGATCTCCAACGTCGCCTGACGCAGCTTGCGGGTCAGGGCGCGGGCGATATTGGTGACGAGCTTCAGACGCACACGCTCACCGAGCGGCCCGGGCGCCGATTCGAGGCGCTGATAATCGAGCGCGAGACAGGTCACGGCGGTGTCGGCCACGATATCAGCCGAACGTTTGCCGCGGTCGAGCATCGCCATCTCGCCGACGGCCGTGCCGGGGCCCAAGGTCGAGATGCGGCCTTGACGTTGATAGGCGAGCGGCACGTTGACGCTGACCTCGCCAGCCAGAATAAAGAACAAACTGTCGGCCGGCTCACCTTCGCGACACAGTACGGTGCCGGCCGCATAGTGTTGCTGTTCGAGCAGTGATTGGAGGGCCGCCAGTTCATCCGGCTCGAAATCGGCGCAGAACAACTGGTCGGTCAAGGGTGCTTCACCGCGGTTAAATGCACCATCACCGTTCAATAACTGCTCTTCGCACCATTCAAGCGCGTGATCGACATCCTCGCAGGCCAGCATCACGCTACTGTTCTCGCCTTGCACGCGCGCTTTCAAGGTGCGCGCCACCAGATATTTATTCGAGATGCCCGTCAGCAACACGGTGCTGCCGCGATCGTAGAGTGACTGCACGAGGGTGCCGAGCAGACTCAGCGCCCCTTCGCCGATAAGACCGACACGTGCGAAGTCGAGTACCAGATATTCGGCTTCGACGGTCAGACGTTTGGCCTCGCGGATCACGATTTCAGTGGAAGCGAACACCAGGTCACCCTGCAGCTCCAACACCATCGCACGTTTGCCGCGCGCGGCGAGGGCGGCCAGTTGCGTGGCGTTGCGCGCACGTTTGCTCGAGACCTGCGAAGCATCGTAGGTCGCATGGACCACCGACGACACCGAGACACTGCCGGTGTGCAGGGTATGCAGGCTGTAGTCGGCGGAAATCTTGCGGCACACCGCGATACCGCGCGCGCTGTTGCCGCGGTCATCGAGCGGCGGCGAGAACACCGCCAGGCCGAACTGACCGGGCAATACCGCGACGATGCCACCACCGACCCCGCTCTTGGCCGGCATGCCGACTTCATACATCCAGGCACCGGAATAGTCATACATGCCGCACGACATCATCACGCTCAAGACCTTGGCCACATAGGGACTGCGCAGCGCGCGCACGCCGGTGATCGGATTGACGCCGTCGTTGGCGAGGGTCGCGCCGATCACCGCCAGATCGCGACAGGTCACCAGCAGCGAACATTGTTTGAAATAAACGTCGAGCGTGTCGTCGGGGGTGCGCTCAAGGATGTTGGAGTTGTGCAGCAGATAGGCGATGGCGCGGTTGCGATGGCCGGTCGATTTCTCGGAGCGATAGACGTCCTCGTCCAACTGCACGCGGCGCCCGAGATAACGCTCATAACAGGCCAGCATGCGCTCGAACTTGTCGTTCGAGGTTTCGCCATTGATCAATGCAACAGTCGCAATCGCACCGGCATTGATCATCGGATTGCGCGGCCTGCCGGTGCCGGGTTCGAGGCTTATGGAATTAAAGGCCTCGCCCGAAGGCTCGACGTCGACCTTGCGCATCACCGCCTCGGTACCCTGATCCTCGAGCGCGATGCCATAGGTGATGGCCTTGGAAATCGACTGAATGGTGAAGGGCTGGCGCGAATCGCCGGCCTGGTAGACATGGCCATCGACCGTCACCAGCGCCACACCGAACCATGCCGGGTCGGCCTTCAGGAGTTCCGGGATGTAGCTCGCGACCGCGCCGGTGTCCATGCCGGCAAATTCCTCGTGAAGAGTTTCGAGATAGCTCTGAAACGAATTGGCTCCCATGGATGGGGGTCCCCGGATCTGGTTGTACTGCGAGGCTTAGCACGGTCTGTGCCAAGGACGGCGGAGCGTCAACGGTGGAGGCTAACGCCGCGACGCGCAGCGGCGCGCGCAATCGACTACCCTTGGGGTCCCACCCACCGCACTTGGAGCTCCTATGAGTCTTGGCGCAAAACTCGACGAAATTCGCAATGGCGCGATGAAAATGGTCCCCGCCGACAAACTCGCGGTCATGACCCGTGCGACGGCTGATTTACGTGCCTCGGGCATTCTCGACGGCGTTATCAAGGTCGGCACGCCCTTACCGCCATTTGCCTTGAC
This sequence comes from Klebsiella pneumoniae, assembly GCA_945873015.1. Classification (GTDB taxonomy): domain Bacteria; phylum Pseudomonadota; class Gammaproteobacteria; genus JADJYF01. The sequence goes on along the minus strand of CAMCBY010000378.1, from coordinate 1,848 downwards.
CAATATGCGCGGCGTGACGGTCACTTCCGGCGAGCTGTTGAAGCGCGGCGCGGTGGTCCTCAGCGTATTTCGCGGGCATTGGTGACCCTACTGCGTGGCGGAGCTGTATGCTCTGCAAAGCATTGTTGCCCCTCTCGAAGCGCTGGGTGCGAGCCTGGTCGCGCTGTCGCCGCAGAAACCGGAACATGGTTTGAGCATCGTCGAGAAACATTCGCTCGGCTTTGACATCCTGTCCGACCCGCGCAATGACTACGCCGAAGCACTCGGCTTGCGTTTCGCCTTGCCGGCCGAGCTTCGGGAAATCTACGCGGGTTTCGGTATCAATCTGCCGCTGTTCGACGGTGACGACTCGTGGACCCTGCCGATGCCAGGGCGCATCGTCATCGATAAACAAGGCATCGTGCGCTCGGTGGAGGTCGACCCGGACTACACCGTACGCCCCGAACCCGAGGCCACCTTGGAACTGGTGAAAAAACTCGGCGGCTGAGCGCCTCACCCCTGCGGCGCCTTGCGCGCCGCAGGGGTGGATGCCGTAGGTGCGAATTCATTCGCACATTGATAGTGTCCCCACGCGAGCGAGATACCTGGCCGGCGAGCAAAGGACCGGCCCGCCGCCATTATTCGGCCCTGCATTTTTTCGCCTCCGCATCGCAGCATGTGCTCGTCGTGGCAGTCGGGCCGCTGGTCGGTGTGGCGAGTCTGCTGCTCGCGGCGCTGGCTGTTGGGGGCTCGCTGACCCGCTTTTTACCCCCATGTCGATAATAGCGGCGCCCTGGGCGATGCAGTAGATTCGACCGACACTCAACTTCGGAGGGGCGGTTTTGAAAATCGGATTCTTTGGCATCGGGCCGGGCATTGCCGCCCAACCTGACATCATCAAATTGATTGCAACCACAGCCGAAGCTTGCGGCTATCATTCCTTGTGGGCGCCGGAACATATCGTGCTGCTGGAGCAGTATTCGTCGAGTTATCCCTACACCCAGAACGGTCGTATGCCGTTTGAAACCATGCAGGTCGATATTCTCGATCCGTTTCTGGCACTCACTTTTGCTGCGGCGGTCACCAGCAAGATTCGTCTCGGCACCGGCATCTGTCTGGTGCCCGAGCGGCAGCCGTTAACGATGGCCAAAGAGGTCGCGACACTCGACAAACTGTCGGGCGGGCGTTTCGACTTCGGCGTCGGCATCGGCTGGCTGAAAGAAGAATTCGACGCGCTGGAAGTGCCGTGGCCAAAACGCGCCGAGCGCACCCGCGACTATCTCGTCGCGATGAAAAAGCTGTGGACTGAGCCCGAGAGCCAGCACCAGGGCGAGTTCGTACGTTTCGGTGCCGTGCGTTCTTTTCCCAAGCCGGTGCAAAAACCCTGTCCACCGATCATCTTCGGTGGTGAAAGTGAACCCGCGCTGCGCCGTGTCGGCGAAGTAGGCGATGGCTGGTGGGGTGTGAACGTCACACCCGACAGCGCCAAAGCCCATATCGCCAAGATTAAAGCCTATGCCGCGGCGGCCGGCCGCGATGCCAGCAAACTGTTCTTTTCGGCCACCACTGCCATGGGCCAGGAGGTCAGCAGCGACGAGGTCAAACGTTTTGCCGAAGCCGGCGTGCATCAGGTCATCGTCGGGGCGTTTGGTTCGAGCGCCGATGAATACAAACGCCTTATCGAATCGAGCGCAGAACGCTTGATCGCCTGACGCAGGCCGAGCGCACACGCGCACATTAAAGCAACCAACGTGTCCGACCCCGGGGAGAAGGAAGGTCGGACGCGTTATCTCAATCACGAGGGGAGCAAACATGAAACGATTGTTAGGGATCTCATGCGTGGTGGCGGGCCTGTGGGCCGGCATGACG
>CAMCBY010000377.1 GCA_945873015.1 Klebsiella pneumoniae | reverse complement strand
CGCCATTGCGCAGCATCAAGGCAAAGCGGTGCAGGTCATCGATGCTGGTGATGTAGCCGCCGGCGGGGATCTCGGCGCCGGGCACAGTGACCACCTGGCCGACCCCGAGTACATCCTCGGGCGCGAACATGCCGACCTCGGTGTAACAGGTCGAGACCGGGCACAGGCGCGCGATGAGGTCGTCGCGCGGCCCGAGTGCAGTGTTTTTCATGGCCAGCGGCGCGAACAAGTCCTGCTGGAGGATTTGAGTAAAGCTGCGGCGGCTGCCCTCGACGCGTTTGACCATTTCCGCCAGCACCGCGTGGGCGGCGATGATGGAGTAATTGACGCGCTCGCCCGGGCGGCTCTCGGGACGCTGCGCGGCAATATGGGCGGTCAGCTTGCCGACGTCGATGAGGGTTTCGAGCGCGACCGCCGGAATAGTCGATTGAATGCCGCTGGTGTGGGTGAGCAAGTGCCACAGTTTGATGCCGCGCATGCCGCGTGAGCGGAACTCGGGAATAAGCTCGCCGACCTGCATATCGAGATGCAGGGCGCCGCTCTCGACGCGGTTCAGCACGACGACATTGGTGAACTGTTTGCCGACCGAGAAGCTGACGAAGGTGTCATCGAAGCCGAGTTTGCGCCCGGTACTGTGGTCCGCATAGCCGTGTACGCCACGATAGATGAGCACACCGCGGCGGCTGACGCAGAGCGCGGCACCGTGGTAACGCCCGCCAGCGATATCGGCCTCAATGCGCGCCGGCAGGCGCGCGAGCCGCTCGTGGTCAATGCCCAGGCTGGCTGATGAGTCCATGGCGTTTCCTCCCCGTGTCATGTGGTCATGGCATTCTAGCCACCAGCGGCGCGCCTGCCTTAGGAAAAATCGCGGCGTACTTTTTGCGGATCAATCGAGGGAGCACATCATGAGGCGCGGACTGTTCGGGTTGATGGGCGCGGCACTGGCCGTGGCGGCAAATCTTGCAGAGGCGGCGCCACCCGCGCTGCATGTCATGCTGACCAATGACGACGGTTATCAGGCTGCCGGTCTCGTGGCAGTGCGCGCAGCGCTGCAGGAGGCAGGTTTCCGGGTCACCGTGGTTGCACCTCTTAATCAGCAGAGCGGCAGCGGTGTGCGTTTGACCCTTGGCCAGATTGTGGTCAAGGCGCACGGCGACGACATCTGGTCGGTGGACGGCAGTCCGGCCGACAGCGCGGCCTATGGACTCTCACGTGTGCTCGCGACGGAGCGCCCGGATGTGGTGGTGTCGGGCGCCAATCTTGGCCAGAACCTCGGCGCCAATGCGGTCAGCTCGGGCACCGTCGGTGCGGCGGTGATGGCCGTGCAACTCGGTGTGCCCGCGATTGCGGTATCGGTGGGGCTCGATCTCGCCGAGGCCAAAGCGGCACCGACGCCATTCCCGAGCACGGTGGCAGCCTATCCGCTGGCCGGTAAGTTCGTCGCACAACTGATTACGCGTCTCGCGCAGGCCGCACAAGGCGGGCCATTGCTGCCGCCCGATACCATTATTAACGTCAATCTGCCGGCGCGGCCGGCGGCCGCCATTCAGGGCGTGCGACTCGCGCCACTCGGGCGCCTTGGCGGCTTTCGGATGATCTATCGCGAACAGCCCGAGCCGACGCACATCCTGAGCACCGTCGAAATCGACAGCGCAGGGCGCGCCGACGCGCAGGCTGACACCGGTTGGTTCGCACGCGATTACATCACGGTGTCGGTGCTGCGACCGGACTGGAATGCGGCTCCCGCCGAGGGCACCGCTCTGACTGCGCGGCTTGGCACGTTGGAGACGCTGCGTCCGCAGCCTTAAACCGTAGGTGCGAATTCATTCGCACATTCAGTGCCACCCCGGCCGCCGGGGCGCACATTTAATGTGCGAATAAATTCGCACCTACGGGGAGATCAGGCCAGCAGTTTGTTGACCTCGGTGGCTGCTTCCAACTGCACCAGATGGCCGAAGCCGTCGAGCACCGTCACCTGAACCTTGGCCGGCAGGCCGCTGGCATGGCTGGCCGGAATGATCGCGTCCTTCGATCCCCAGATGACCTTGATCGGGATATCCAGGCCCTCGAGGCTGGCGCGCAGACTGACGGTCTGTTGGGTGCCATCCTGAAAGCCTTGTGCTATCGCGGTCAGGGCTGCGGTCACGCCATCGATGCGTTTGAATTGCAGGATGTCGTTGATTAGGGTGCGGTTGATGAGATTGGCGTCGGCCACCAACTGTTCCAGCAGCGGCTTGATGTCTTTACGCGACTCCGCGGCAATAAAACCGTTGATGTAGGGCGCATTGATTTCGCTGCCGAGACCGGCAGAGCCAATCAAGGCCAGCGCACTGACCCGGTTGGGATGATCGACCGCCGCCTGCAGTGCAATCGCACCGCCGAGGGAATGGCCGACCAGTTCAGCCTTGGCTATCTCGAGGGCGTCCATGAACGCCACCACGGTTGCCGCCAGATGCGAAACTGAACTGTCGCGCAGGGCCTTGCTCGACTGACCGTGGCCGGGCAGGTCGAGGGCATAGACCGTGGCATTGGCCGCCAGCGCGCCCTGATTGAATAACCAGCCGGCCGCGTCACCGCCAAAACCGTGCAGAAGAATGACGACGCGTTCGGCATCCCCCATCTTCGAATAACGCAGCTTGTAACCGCCGGCTTCAATAAATTGAAAGCCGTCGCCACCACCTTTTTCATCCACGGCCGGCGGCACGTAGTTCTTCTGGAACTCAGTGATGTATGCGTCGATTTCCGCATCGGAGACGTCGGCCGGCGCCAGCACGCCGAGCAGCGCCCCGATCGGCAATACTTCGTCCGGCTGAGCGACGATGCGGCGTAATACACCGGCATCAAGTGCCTCGAAGGTGTTGGCGATTTTTTCGGTCTCGATGTCCAGCACCTGATCACCGAGCTTGAGGATTGCGCCTTCCTCGGTCAGCCATTCGACCACCTTGCCTTCCTGCATGGACAGGCCCCATTTGGGCATGGTGATCGGTACGATGTTGGCATTACTCATGCGTTGTACCCCGCGGTCGCGCGCACGGCGGCGGCAATCTTGTCGGGATTGGGCACGTAGAGGTCTTCCAGTTTGCCGTTGAAGGGCACCGGCGTGTGTGGCGGAGTGACGATTTCAATCGGAGCCCTCAACGAGCTGAAACCCTTGCGCGCGACCAGCGCGGAGATATCTGCCGCCATGCCGCAACGCGGCGAAGCCTCATCGACGACTACCAGTCGACCGGTGTTCTCCACCGATTCCAATATCGAATCTTCGTCCAGCGGCGAGGTCGTGCGCGGGTCGATGATTTCGCAACTGATGCCTTCTTTGGCCAGCACGGCGGCGGCCTTCAGCGCCTGTTGCACCATCCGACCGAAAGCGACGATGGTGACATCGTCTCCTTCACGCACGATGTTGGCTTCGCCAAAGGGAATGGTATAGGACTCTTCCGGCACATCACCTTCCAGGGTGTAAAGCACCTTGTGTTCACAGAAGATCACCGGGTCGTTGTCCCGGATGGCCTGGATGAGCAGACCTTTGACGTCATAGGGCGAGGAGGGCAGCACCACTTTTAAACCCGGGATATGGGTGAACAGCGGATACAGGCACTGCGAGTGCTGAGCCGCGGCGCGGAAACCGGCACCGTACATGGTGCGGATCACGACCGGGGTCTCGGCCTTGCCGCCGAACATGTAACGGAACTTCGCCGCCTGGTTAAAAATCTGGTCGAAGCACACGCCCATGAAGTCGATGAACATCAACTCGCAGATCGGGCGCAGGCCAGAGGCCGCCGCACCGACAGCCGCGCCAACGAAACCCGATTCGCTGATCGGAGTGTCCATGATGCGGTCGCCGTATTTGCCGTACAGCCCCTTGGTCACACCCAACACCCCTCCCCAGGCGTCCATCTCGCCGTCGGAACCCGATCCGCCGACCACATCTTCGCCCATAAGGATGATGTTTTCGTCGCGCGCCATCTCCTGATCAATCGCTTCGTTGATGGCTTGCTGATAAGTAATTTTTCTAGCCACGGGCCATCTCCTCAGTACTTGATGTAGACATCGGTCAGAAGATCCGACGCTTCCGGTTCGGGGGACGTCTCGGCGAAAGCCACTGCCTCGTCGATGAGCTTTGCCACTTCGCCGTCAATGGCGGCGAGCTGCTGCGGCGTAATGCCGTGGGCGCTGGTCACCTTGCTCGTGAAGCGTTTGATGCAACAGGTTTCCTCGCGCAGGCGCGCGACCTCGCCGGCCGGGCGATATTTCTGGTTGTCACCCTCGAAGTGACCAAAAAAACGATCGAGTTTATGTTCGATGAGCGACGGGCCACCGCCGCTGCGCGCCCGTTCGGCGGCTTCGGCAAAGGCTTCGTAGACCGCGAAAAAATCATGACCGTCGACAATCGTGCCAGTCATGCCGAAACCGACCGCGCGTTGTGCGATGTCCTTGCACGACACTGAGAAGCGGCTGTCGGTGGCTT
>CAMCBY010000376.1 GCA_945873015.1 Klebsiella pneumoniae | reverse complement strand
CTGACCGCGCTCAACCACTCCCATCCAGGGTTCGCCGGCGGCGACCACTGCACGAGTCAGAGCATCGTCGGGGCGCAGGCTGCTCGAGGTGAGCGTCATAGAAACAGCCTCTCGGTATTGATGAAACCGCGCTGATTCTCCGGGCACTTGTTGCGGCACTCATCGTGTGGCGACACCGGCGCCGCTTGCAGCGCGGTGAGCAAAAGCGGTCGCGGCGCATAATTCGGATTCGGATCGAGCGGGTGCTGACAGGTCGATAAAATCATGAGAGTCGGCATCTCGAAGCGTAGTTCCACATACTGGCCCGGCTGTGAGTGGCCGCCGTGAAAAGTCAGCGCGCCCGTTTCGTCTGCGCTGACCTTGGAGAAAAAATTGATGTTCGCCATCACATCACGGCAGCCGAGTCCGAACTTGCCGAGTTCATTCACGAAGCTGTCGTAGCCATTCTTGAAATAATCATTGCGATGCTGCTGATAGGTGGCCACGCCATAACGCTCTTTCACCAGGGCCGCGTTTGATACGCCGCACAGCGGGTCGTGCCAGCCGCAGGTATCGGCCGTGATAGAACACAGAATGCGCCCCATGTCCGAATAACAGACATGGCCTTGGCTTAAGCAGGCCGTGTGTTGGGCCTTCAAGGTATCGGCCATGTTGTAGCGCTCGAGCGTGTCGCTGGCCGAATAGAGCAACACGGCCGCGTTGGCGCCGCCTTCAATATCAGTGAGGCGCAAGGTCAAGCCACGGCGCAGCACACCGGACCAATGCGCACCCGCATCGACCTTGTGCTGCCACAACGTCTCGCCATGCTCGGTGGTGCAAGAGCCTGCCGCTGCTGTCATGTGCCCAAGCTTCTCCATTCAACTATGCGCGAGGGTTACGCTTGTTGCTGCGGTAGCAAGTCCCGTACCACAGGGCACCACGACGATGCGGGCCGCATGGGCAGAACCACCGCGACGGCGGCAGGGGGTTTAGGTCGCAGGTGATATGCGTTGTTTCGAGGCATCTGCACCAAGTTCGTGCGCCGCAACGGTGCACGAGGCGGCGCACACGCGTGGCGGGTGGACACGACTTGCGGGATTTGTGCGGCCCCCAACCCGGCGTGCGCGCGGGCACGCGACTTGCAGGTCGCCTCCATAGAAATGTGCGTCTAGGGTTCCGGTCGACAAGGTACACCCGTCAGATTTCCATTACGCACGCACCCTTGAGTGCGGCCACTGGGCGATGTGATCGGTTGTTTGTGTTGGCGCTGGTCCGAGAGAGGCAGTCCAGCCTGAAGTGAACGAGGTTACCGCGAGCGGGGCCTGGTCACGACAAGGGGGATACACGGCGGGACAAAAGCCCGGGAGATCTGGCGAAAGGCCGCGTTGACGTTTGCTGCCCGTCTCGATGAGAGCGCGCAGCCAAACCCACCACACGGCCTTTCATGACGGCAACTCGTTTCGTCACGCGAGCGCCTGGCCCCTCATCCAGCGTTCGTCCGCAAGTCATCAAGGAGTCTCCATGCAAACTCTAATCAAAACCCTGTCGCGCACGCTGCTCTCATTGTTATTGCTGGCCGCGCTCAGCGTGACCCAGCCCGCCTCGGCGGCTGAGTCCAAGACCAACTTCAAACTCGCATGGAGCATCTACGTCGGCTGGATGCCGTGGGACTACGCGCAGCAGAGCGGCATCTTGAAGAAATGGGCCGACAAATACGGCATCACCATTGAGCTCACGCAGATCAACGATTACGTCGAGTCCATCAATCAATACACCGCCGGCGGCTTCGACGGTTGCGTGATGACCAACATGGACATGCTCACCATTCCCGCCGCTGGTGGCGTCGATTCGACGGCACTCATCGTCGGCGACTTCTCGAACGGCAACGACGGTGTGGCGCTGAAGGGCAAGGGCAAGACCTTGGCCGCGATTAAGGGCCAGTCGGTCAATCTGGTCGAGTTGTCGGTCTCTCATTACCTGCTGGCGCGGGCGCTGGAGAGCGTGAAACTGAGCGAACGCGACATCAAGGTCGTCAATACCTCGGACGCCGACATGACCGCCGCCTATACCGCACCGACCACCACGGCGGTCGTGACCTGGAAACCGCAGTTGGCGACTATCCTCGAATCGCCGGACGCTGAGCTCGTGTTTGACTCGAGCAAGATACCGGGTGAAATCCTCGACCTCATGGTCGTCAACACCGAAACGCTCAAGGCCAATCCGAACCTCGGCAAGGCGCTGGTCGGTGCCTGGTATGAAACCATGGCCGTCATGTTCAAGGACGACGCTGCGGCCAAAGCAGCCAAGGGCATCATGGCCAAAGCCTCGGGCACGGACATCGCCGGCTTCGACAGCCAGCTCGCGACCACCAAGATGTACGTCACAGCGGCCGACGCCTATGCCGTCATGACCAGCGACAGCATCGTGGCCAGCATGGACATGGTGCGCAAGTTCTCGTTTGACCATGGGCTGCTCGGCGAAGGCGCCAAGTCGGTCGATGTTGTCGGCATCGAGTTTGCGGGCAGCAAGACCCTCGGCAGCGCAACCAATCTCAAGATGCGTTTTGACCCGACCTACACCCAGATGGCGGCGGACGGCAAACTTTGAGGCGACTCGTCAACCAGCAGCCCGGCAAGGGTGGTGCGCTGCTACTGGGCGTACTACCGTTCCTGCTGCTGCTGGTGCTTTATCAGTTGAGTTCCGATGCGCGTCTGGCCGTGAATGCCAACGATAAACTGTTGCCTTCGTTGTCGAGCTTCGGCGATGCCATTCACAAATACGCGTTTGAGCAGGACACGCGCAGCGGTGCCTACCTGCTGTGGAACGACACTTTCGCGAGTCTCACACGCATCGGCATTGCCCTTGCCATCAGTGCCGCCATCGGGCTCACGCTCGGCATTGTGATTGGTGTCATTCCCATTGTTGGCGCGAGCTTCGGGCCGCTGGTGGCGGCGGTCTCGATGATCCCGCCCCTCGCCATCCTGCCGATTTTGTTTATCGTTCTCGGGCTGGGCGAGACCGCCAAGATTGCGCTGATTGTGATTGGCGTGGCGCCGGTCATTGTGCGTGATTTGGCGCTGCGCGTCGGCGAGTTGCCCGCAGAACAAATGATCAAAGCGCAGACCCTTGGCGCCTCCACCTGGCAAATCATCATGCGCGTGGTGCTGCCGCAATCGTGGCCGCGGCTCATCGACTCGGTGCGGCTGACGCTCGGTTCAGCGTGGCTGTTCCTGATTGCCGCCGAGGCCATCGCGTCGACAGAAGGTCTCGGCTATCGCATCTTCCTGGTTCGACGTTATCTCGCGATGGACGTGATCCTGCCCTACGTGGTGTGGATTACCCTGCTCGCGTTCCTGATGGACTGGCTGCTGCGCAAGGTGCGCAAGCTGGCCTGCCCGTGGTTTGAGTTGGGTCGCTGACGTGGCCGCCGTCAGCGTCAAACATCTGTGGAAGGAATACGACGGGCATGTCGTGCTCGAGGATGTGAATCTCGAAATCGCCGACCACGAGTTCGTGACCATTGTCGGCGCCTCTGGCTGCGGCAAGACCACTTTCCTGCGCATGCTGCTCGGCATGGAGACCCCGAGTCGTGGCGAGTTCCTGATCGACGGCCAGCCGCTGCCCGATGAACCCGGCGCCGATCGCGGTATCGTGTTCCAGCGCTATTCGTTGTTTCCCCACCTGACCGTCATGCAAAACTTGCTGCTCGCACTGGAATTCTCTGGCGCGCCGCTGTTGGCGCGACTGTTCGGCAAGGCGAAACGCGAGGCCTTGGAAAAAGCCAAAAGCCTGCTTGATGCGGTCGGTCTCTACGAGTCGCGTGACCGTTATCCGGCGCAGCTGTCAGGCGGTATGCAGCAGCGCCTGTCGATTGCCCAATCGGTGATCCGAGAACCACGTATCCTGCTGCTCGACGAACCTTTCGGCGCGCTCGACCCCGGCATCACCGCTGACATGCATGCGCTGATCCTGAAACTGTGGGCCGCGCACCGCATGACCATCTTCATGATCACACACGACCTCAAAGAAAGTTTTGAACTCGGCACGCGCGTGCTGGTGTTCGACAAGGTGCGCGACGACCCGCAAGCGCCGGAACGTTTTGGCGCGACTGTTACCTACAACCTGCCGCTGCGCGCGGGGGCTCACGCCGCCTTGTAATCATGCGGCGCAGTCGGCTCTGCACCGCTCATGGGGAACACTCTGAATTGCGCTCGCTCAGCCGCGAGCAGTCCTGCTGATCTTCAAACCGTCGCCTCCGCCGTGACCGTGATAAAACTTGTTTGTCATCATCCGACTGGGTTGATGTCGTTCACGAAAATGTGCGGAGAATCATGATTGCATCGATGGAGCCGCTCAAGGCGCTAGCCCTCGCTGCGCTGGGTGAGCGCCGGCATGAAGTGCCGACGCGCTCAACCATCTTCGAATAGACGTCCGCGCCGCCGGGCGCGAACATCATTCGTCCGCAGCCAATCCCTTCTCCACAATCCGCTCCA
>CAMCBY010000375.1 GCA_945873015.1 Klebsiella pneumoniae | reverse complement strand
GCCGTCACCGGTAGCGACGTCAGGGTTGCTGGTATAGAGATAAACCTTACCGGCTCCGCCCGTCGCCAGCACACAACAGCGCGCCGCGATGGTCTTGACCTGCTGCGTATCAACGTCAAAAACATAGGCGCCGACACAGCGGTCCGGCACCACCCCAAGTTTTCCCGAGCTCACCAGATCGATGGCCATGTGGCGTTCGAGCAGCGTGATGTGGGGATTCTCGCGCACCCGTTGCAACAGTGTGGTCTCGATAGCGCGCCCGGTCGCATCGGCGGCGTGCACTACCCGACGGTGGCTGTGCCCGCCCTCGCGGGTCAGATGGACCTCAACCGCGCCGGATTTCGAGGTGCGGGTGGTGAAGGGTACACCCTGTTCGAGCAGCCATTCGATGCGTTCGCGGCCGTGGCGAACGATGAATTCAACCGCCTCGCGCCGGCACAGTCCGGCGCCGGCGATGAGCGTGTCTTCGATATGGGACTCGATCGAATCGGCATGGTCCATGACGGCCGAGACGCCGCCCTGGGCATATAGCGTGGCGCTTTCGCTGGCTTCGTTTTTGCTCAAGACCACCACGCGGTGACCGCGCGCGGCGAGGGTCAGGGCCAGCGATAACCCGGCAGCGCCGCTGCCGATGACCATGACATCGCAGGAATCCGAATGTGTCATTGGGTAATTCCAAAAGAAGCGCCGCGGAACTGAAGCCTGCGACCTCGAGTCGTAGCAACCACACAAATCCATGGCCGCGGGCCGGTGTGGACTGCGCTGCGGTTGCGCTTGCTAAAATTTGTGCCTGGACCGATCCTGTCGCACCACGAACTTACCCAGCCCCTGATGGTCAACCGAATTGAGTTTGCGCCCGGCGCCAGCGCCATGATACAGGCATAGTGCGGCGATGGGCGACAGCATGACCGACACCGAATTGGTGGCGAGGGTACAGCAGGGTGACAAGTCTGCATTTGATCTGTTGGTACTCAAGTATCAGCATCGTATCGTCAAGCTGGTCGGCCGCTATGTACGCGAACCGGCCGACGCCTTGGACATCACGCAAGACGCGTTCCTCAAGGCTTACCGCGCGCTGCCGAATTTCCGAGGCGAGAGTGCGTTTTATACGTGGCTGTATCGTATTGCGATCAACACCGCGAAGAACCACCTGGTAGCCGCCGCCCGACGTCCCAGCGACGTTGACCTCGGCAGCAACGAGGATGGCGAGCAATTCGAGATCGAGGACATGCAGTCCACCCTCGAAACGCCCGAACGCCTGTTATTGACCGAGGAGATCCGCCAGACGGTCATTGATGCCATTGGCAAATTGCCTGACGATTTGCGCACCGCCATCGTGTTGCGCGAAGTGGACGGCCTGAGTTACGAAGAAATTGCGACGGTCATGGATTGTCCAATAGGCACGGTACGCTCGCGCATATTTCGCGCACGCGAGGCCGTGGATCTGAGATTGAAACCGCTGCTGGAAGATTGACGAGGTGCGGGACCATGAATGATGAACAACTCTCAGCCCTGATCGATGACGAACTGCCCGCCGAGGCGACCCGTGAGGCCGTCAGTCAGTTGCTGACTGAACCGCGCGCGCAAGCCACCTGGGGACGCTACCACCTGCTGGGCGACGCCTTACGCGCCAGCGCGCAGCAGCACCCGGGGATTTCTCAATCTCCCCCCCAGCCCGCCAACGTAGTGCCCTTTCCCCAAAGCCGTGTGCCTGCCCAGCCCGCGCGTCGACTTCTGTCTCGCGGCGGCTTGGGCATTGCTGCCGCAGCGGCTGTGGCGGCGGTGGCACTGTTGGTTTCTGTGCCGCAATCGGACAACCCGGCGAACAGCGTCGCCTTGCAGGCCCCGACCGTGTTGAAGTCGATGCCGCTGCCGGTAGGCGAGCGGGTAGCGAGTGGCACTGAAATCATCAGCGAGCCGTTCGCACCGAGCACGGTCAGCCAGACTCGTATGATTAAAGAAGATGAAGCGCAGAAGCGTATGAGTATTTACCTCATCAACTTCAACGAGCAACGCGCCCGCCAGCGCGCTCCCGGCACCCATCCCTATGTTCATATCATCGGCTACGACACGCCCTGAAGCGCGCCGCAGTCTGGGCGCGGCGACCTTGTGCGTCGCGCTGTGGTGCTGTGCCAATGCAGCCGCCGATCCGGCCGCCGAGGCTGCATTACGCACCATGCATGACGCCACACGCACCCTGAACTACGACGGTGTGTTTGTTTACCAGCGCGGTGAACATCTTGAGAGCATGCGCCTCATCCACCGTTATGCCGACGACAACGAGAGTGAGCGACTGATTTCGCTGTCGGGTCCCGCGCGCGAGGTGATCCGCAACGGCGCGATGGTGACCTGCCTGTCGGTTGACGAAAACGGTCCGTTGCCCGACCAGAAGCCACCACGCGACATCATCGGTATCGGATTCTCGGCGCCGGTCGAAAAGCTGCTCGCCAATTATAGTTTTGCTATTGAAGGTAATGACCGCATGGCCGGCCGCAACGCCCTGATTGTATCGGTCATGCCGCACACGCCGGACCGTTACGGCTACCGGCTGTGGCTGGACGAACAGACCAAACTGCTGCTGAAATCCGCGGTCATCGATGGTGGTGGCCAGGCGCTTGAGCAGGTGCAGTTCACCCAACTCGAGGTGCGCGACAGCATCGCGGCCGAATTGCTGCAAGCGGGTATCGAGGGCACGGCTTTCAACTGGCGCACCGATGGCGACAGCGACACTGCCGAAGACCAGACTAAAGTGCCACCGAGCTGGCTGGCCGCGTGGCTGCCGCGTGGTTTTGAGTTCAAGGAAAACAACCTGCAACAGATAGAAGACGAACACGGACCTATCAGTCACTCGGTGTATTCCGATGGGCTGGCGATGGTGTCAGTCTTCGTCGAAACCATCGATGACGAAAAGCGCGCGTTGCGCGGCCAGTCTTCGCGCGGCGCGGTCAACGCCTTCAGCCTGCTCGATGGCACGCATCAGATTACGGTGGTGGGAGAAGTGCCTCTGCCGACCGCGAGACGCATCGCGACCTCGGTCGCCAAGACAAATCTTTGACGGAGTGACGATGAGAGCATTGATGCTGGCCGTGATTACGGCCGTGAGCCTGGTGGCCCTGACGGGCGTCGAAGCCCAGGACGTGCGCCTGCCGGATTTTACGGTGCTGGCCAAAAAGAACAGCCCCGCGGTGGTCAATATCAGCACCAGCATGAAGGCCGCCAAGCTGAGCGAACGGTTGCCGCCCGGCCTCAACATGCCTGATATCCCGCAGGACGGTCCGCTCGGTGATTTTTTCCGGCATTTTTTCGGCGAGGAAGGCCCCGGCGGTCCCGATGGCGGACCGGGCGGCCAGGACCCGCGTTCATCGCTGGGCTCGGGATTCATTCTGACCAAGGACGGTTACATCATCACCAACTACCATGTGGTGCGCGAAGCGGACGAGATCATCGTGCGGATGTCCGACCGCAGAGAGCTGCCAGCCAAACTGGTCGGCTCCGACCAGCGCAGCGATGTGGCGCTGCTCAAGGTCGACACTGATAAAGATTTGCCGACCGTCGTCACCGGTAATTCCGACCAGCTCGAGGTCGGCGAATGGGTGCTGGCAATCGGCTCACCGTTCGGTTTTGACTACTCCGTGACAGCCGGTATTGTCAGCGCCAAGGGGCGCAGCCTGCCTAACGAAAACTACGTGCCGTTCATTCAGACCGACGTCGCCATCAACCCCGGCAACTCCGGCGGGCCCTTGTTCAACCTCAAGGGTGAAGTGGTGGGCGTCAACTCCCAGATTTACAGCCGGACCGGCGGTTTCATGGGGGTGTCATTTGCAATTCCAATCCAGGTGGTGCTGAACGTCTACCAGCAGTTGCGCGATCACGGCAGCGTCACACGCGGCTGGTTGGGGGTCTTGATTCAGGACGTCACCCAGGAGCTCGCAGAATCTTTTTCGATGCAAAAACCGACCGGCGCGCTGGTGTCCAAGGTGCTGGACGGCAGTCCGGCTGAGAAGGCCGGGATCAAAACCGGCGACGTCATCCTGAGCTTCGCTGGCAACACCATCGACCGCTCCTCGGACCTGCCACCGATGGTCGGCACCACCCACGTCGGCGACAAGATTGCGGTTGAACTGATACGCGACGGCAAGCGCCAGAAAGCCAACATCGAAATCGGTGCGCTGCCGGATGAACAGCCAGAAGTCGCGGGCGGCGCCGAACCTCAAAAATCCAAACTCGATAGCAAGCTCAAGATTGCGGTGGTCGAACCCAGCAAACAGCAGCGCGAAGAGGCACAGGTCAACGATGGCGGTGTGCTTATCGAAGACATCGCCGACGGCCCGGCCTATGCGGCTGGTCTGCGCGGTGGCGACATCATTTTGCAGATCAACAACCGCAAGGTCAGCGGACTGAAACAGTTCCGCGAGTTGGTCGACGGTCTGGCAGCGGGCAAGACCGTGCCAATTCTGATCCAGCGTCAGGGCGGCCCGCTGTTCC
>CAMCBY010000374.1 GCA_945873015.1 Klebsiella pneumoniae | reverse complement strand
ACGATGTGTTCTCGACCTTGACCCAGCTCATGCAAGGCCAGGCCACGCGTGGCGCGGGCTCTGGCGGTGGCATGGCCGGCGGTTTCGGCACGATGACGGGCGGCGCGCCGAGCATTGTCAATCTCGGTGGTGTCGGTGGTGTCGGTGGTGTCGGTGGTGTCGGTGGTGTCGGTGGTGTCGGTGGTGTCGGTGGTGTCGGTGGTGTCGGTGGTTTTCCGAGCCTGAATTTCGATGGCACCGGCGAATTTCTGACTGTGCCGGCGCTGGTCGATACCTTGACACATCTGCAACGGGGCGCACTGCAGGACTACGCTCAGGGCGAAGGCGCATGGATGTCCCAGGGCCAGGCCAATGTGCTGCGCGGCTTGCGCAGCAGTGGCGCCATCGGTCAGATGGCCCCAACCCAGGATATGACGCTGGAGATAGTGTCGCTGCTGTTTGATTACATCCTGCAGGACAAATCGATTCCCGATGCGCTGAAAGCCCTGCTCGGGCGCCTGCAGATCCCGGTACTGAAAGTCGCAATCCTCGAGCGCGAAGTGTTTTCGCACAAGACCCATCCGGCGCGGCGCCTGCTCGATACCCTGGCACGCGCGGCGGTCGGCTGGTACGAAGGCCTGCCACAGTCCGATGCCTTGTACGACAAGATGGAACAGGCGGTCGACCGTATCGTCACCGAGTTCGATGACGACGTCGCGCTGTTCCAACAGGTGCTGGACGACTTCACCGCCTTCATCGAACACGAAACCGAGCACGCCGACCAGCGCGCCGAGAAGTCCTCACGTTCGCTGCGCACTCGCGAACAGATAGTGCTGGCCAAGATGGCGGTCGATGAAGAATTACGCGCACGCCTGAAGGGCTTTGACGTGCGCGAATTCGTGCAAAACTTCCTGCTCGACTACTGGCGCCAGTTGCTGATCATTACCCATGTCGAGCACGGCGTCGGCAGCGAGGAATGGCAGACGCAGTTACATACCATCGATGAATTGGTGTGGTCGGTGCAGCCCAAGGTCAGCGCCGAAGATCGCAAAGAATTGAGCGCGCGCCTGCCGCAGATGCTGAAGAGCATCAAACGCGGCATGGTGGCGCTGGAAATGCCTCCGCCGGAATGCTCGAAATTCCTGAGCATGCTCGCCAGCCTGCATGTGGTGGCGATCAAGAACATTGAAGAATCGAGTATCGCCGCGCGCAAACTCAGCCACGGCCCGGAAGTGGCAGCGCCGGCGCCGAGCAAGGCCGCCGACGTGAACGACCCGTCCAGCGAGGAATTCGTCAAACGCGGCCTCGCACGTATCTTCGAGCGCAAAGTCGGCGAACCGATAGAACTCGATATCGATTTCTCGGCTTTTGAGCCCGAGCCGGTGCTTGAAGACCCCAGCAACCACTTCAGCGATGAAGTGCCGGACGACGCTGAGCTCGAACACTATGTCGAAGAGATCACCACGCTAGATCTTGGTGACTGGATGGAATTCACCGACGCGGGTGGCACCGTCGCACGCGGCCGCTTCACCTGGATCAGCCCGACCACCGGTCGTTATCTGTTCACCAACCGCCAGGGCGACATGATGCGCGATGCGACCCTCATCGACCTCGCCCAGCAGTTGAAGGACAAACGCGCAGTCATCATCCACGCCGAAGCGGACCCGTTATTCGACCGCGTCCTCGGCGAGTTGATAGACAAACTCGAAGCGCAGACCGCGGCCGCCTGAGTCCCGCTGCAGACCGGCCAGGCGCCGGTCTGCACACTTTTCTCGCCGTCCCCGCCCCTGCTGCTGCGCCACCGGCCAGGGTGGCTGCCGTGGTGCTTGTCAGCTCGCCTATTTAATTAATATATTAATGATTAATACGTAAACGAGAACAGCCCACCCATGGCGATGCTGGACTTCAGCCATTCCCTGCCGATGCTGCTGTACCGCGCTCTGGATGCCGTCATGCCGCGCTTCCGTCAGGTTTTCACCGCTGCCGGCCTCACCGAACAGCAATGGCGGGTGCTGCGGGTGTTGTGGGAGCAGGAACAGATAGCCCAGCACGCACTCGCAAGCCTGACGCTGATTCCCCAGCCCAGCCTCATCGGTGTGCTCGACAGACTGGCCGCCAATGACCTCGTGGTGCGGCGTCGGTCGGACACCGACAGACGCGTGATGTACGTGGCCGCAACCCGCACCGGCCGCCGTCTCGAAGAAAAACTCATGCCCGAGGTGGCGAAGATCTACGCCGATCTGAAAGCGTCGCTGGACGACGCAACCTGGGCGCAACTCGAATTCGGCCTGCAACGCCTGGCCGGTGTATCCACCGCCGCGCCCGTCGCAAAACCGGCAACCCGCAAGAGGAAAACATCATGACGACGACTTCCGGCACCGGCATTCGCAACGGTCAACAATATCTGGCGGGCCTAAAGGACGGTCGCGAAGTCTGGCTCGGCGGCAAACGCGTGGCCGACGTCACTACCGCGCCCGGCCTGTGTCGCGGCGCGCACACCCTCGCGGGTTTTATGGACAAGCAGTTCGAGCCCGCCTTAAGCGACAAGCTCACCTATGCAGAGGGCGACCGGCGCTACGGCATGTCCTTTCTGACGCCACGCTCAGCAGCCGATGTCGCGCGCCGCGGCGCGGCATTCTATGAATGGGCGAGCTGGTCGAATGGCATGTTCGGTCGCACCCCTGATTACAAGAATGCATCGGTGATGGCGTTTGCCGCCGGCGCCGATTTCCTCGCCCAGGGCCGTGCCGAATTCGGCGACAACATGCGTCGTTATTACGAGTATGTGCGCGACAACGACAAGGTGCTGACCCACACCCTGGTCAACCCGACCTTCAATCACGCGCAGGCCAAAGAAGGCAAATACAGCGATAAGGTTGCGCTGCAGCTGGTCAAGGAAACCGACGCCGGCATTATCGTCAACGGTGCGCGCCTGCTCGCCACCCTGGGCCCCCATGCCGACGAAATCGAGGTCTTCCCCTCGACCTTGCTGACCGCGTCGCCAGACAACCTGCCCTTCGCTTTCGCCTTCGCCATGCCCATCGGCACGCCCGGCATACGCCTCATCTGTCGCGACACCTACGATCTCTCGCAGTCCCACTATGACGCGCCGCTCGCTTCGCGTTTTGAAGAAATGGACTCGGTGGTGGTGTTCGACAACGTGCTGGTACCGTGGGAGCGGGTGTTCATGTACCGCGAACCACTGCTGTGCAACCGTGCCTTCTCGGATACCAATGCCGTCATCCACATGATGCACCAGGTGGTGTGCGGCAAACTCGCCAAAGCCGAGTTCATCGTCGGCCTGCTGTGTGCCATGGCGCGCGCCACCGGCAAAGACAAGGATATGGAAATCAAAGCGCAGATAGCCGAAGCGATGTGGATAGTGGAAAGCGTGCGTGCCTTTCGTTACGCCGGCGAAGGCCAGGCACACGCCGATCAGCGCGGCGTGTTTGTGCCGCTGCGTCGTCCGCTCGATACCTCACGCAATCTGTTCCCGAAAATGTATCCGCGCCTGATTGAACTCGTGCAACTGCTGGGCTCGAGTTCCTTGATGGCGATCCCCTGCGAAGCGGATCTCACCAATGGCTTAAGTGGCGATATCGCGCAGTACTTTCAGACCATCAATCTCGAAAGCCGCGACCGCATCGCACTGTTCCGCCTCGCGCATGACGTTGCCGTATCGGCATTTGGCAGTCGTCAGACTTTGTACGAGCGATTTTTCTTCGGGCCGCAGACCGTGATGGCGTCGATTTATTACGATCTTTATAACAAGGATGAAATGATCGCGCGGGTAGAAGAACTGCTGCAGCGAACCTGAGCGGCACCCATGCTCGCCCGGTCTTCTATAGGTGCGAATTCATTCGCACCTACGGGAGAGCCGCGCAGTGCGCCGGTTATGTCTCCCCTTCGCCCACACCCAGAGCCGCTGAAAACTCGGCCAACAGAGCGTATAAGGTCTCGAGCTTCGCCACGCCGAACTCATCGGCGATGGCGGCATACAAACGCTCGGAATCGGGCGCCACTTCGTCGAACAGCTTGCGGCCCGTGGTCGTCAGTTCAAACAGTGCGCGCCGTTGATCGCTGGCATGTGCGCCGCGTTTTACCCAGGCCAAAGTCTCGAAATTCTGCAGAATTCGCGTCAGGCTCGGCGCCAATAAAAAACTGCGGCGCGCAAGTTCACGACCGTCCAGACCATCGGCCGCCGCAAGTACGCGGATCACGCGCCACTGCTGCTCAGTCAAACCATGGCTGCGCAGCATGGGCCGAAACCGCGCCATCGCTGCTTCGCGCGCTTTTAACAGTTGCAGCGGCAGCGACAGCTCGACGTCGCGCATGAAACCGCGTGCCTTCGCGCTGCGCGGTCTGCCACGGGAGGGCGTAGTGCCCACTTGCTTCAGGTGGCCACGTTCAATAAACCGGCACGCTCCAGCACACCATCCAAACGCTTTTCCAGTTCCGGCGTGGCCGGCACCATCGGCAGACGGTGTTCGTTGCTGGTCAGCAGCCCGAGTTT
>CAMCBY010000373.1 GCA_945873015.1 Klebsiella pneumoniae | reverse complement strand
GCGCCGATCAGCAGCGGTAGTTCGTAGGCGCCGAGCAGCGCGGCGCCGTATACCGTCAATATCGGGCGCGCCTGGCGCAGCAGCAGCGGCAGCGCAATATGCTGCCACGCCTGGCGACGGCTCGCGCCGAGGGTCTCGGCTTGCAGGAGCAGCAGTGGCAAACGCAAAGTTTGTGCGAGCCGCTCGAACAACAGCACGAACAAGGGCGTGATCATGGCGAGATGGGTGAGCACGATGCCGTAGCCGGCCGGCTCGAACAGCAGGGACGGAAAATCGGCCGGGGTCGCCGTCCAGCCGAAAAAAAACGCGACGCGCGACATGAGGCCGCTGTCGGCCAATAGTACAAAGGCCAGCAGGGCCGCGACCACCGGCGGCACGGCGAGCGGCACGAACAAGGCGCGCGCCAGCCAGCCATGGCGAAGATGCGCGCCGAGTGTGGCCGACAACAAGAGTGCACTGAGCACCGCCACGCCGAGGGTGATGGCAGTCACAAGCGCGCTGTAGGCGAGCGAGCGCCAGAACTCGGCGTGCGTGAACAAGCTCGCCCAGCCGCGGCCGTCGAGGCCGCTGCTCGGCGGCCAGGCCCACGCACCGACGCTGTGGGCCAGCGCTATCAGCAAGGCGAGCGCGACACTGCCACCGCACAGCAGCGCATATATGCCCAGCCAAAAGCGGCCTTCAGTCGTTGAGAAAGTGCGCACGAAAATCCTGTTCCAGCCGAATCATCACCGCCGGACTCGGCTCGGCGAGCGCGCGGCGTGCGAGTTCGGCGCGAGGCGGCGCGCGCTCACGACTTGCGAGCCCGGCAAAACGCGCCGGCCAGGGTGCCGGCAGACGCGCGACATCCAGCACCGTGCCGTCACCCCACACCGTGCCACGCTGCTTTTCATACTGGGCCTCGATTGACTGCAATTCGTTGATGACCACCATCGCGGCCGCTTTATGCGGGGCGCGCGCAACGATGCCGAGGTAATGCGTATTGGCGACGGTGCCCGTGTCGAGAGCGTAGGCGCGCGCGCTGTCCGGAAACAAGCCGCTGGCGACTTTGTTGTCGACTTCGCCGTCATTCATGCTCATGGTGAAATCAACTTCGCCGTTGGCGAACAACTGATGTAATTGCGCGACGTCATGGGGAAAGCTGCGGCCGGCACGCCATAACGCCGGACGCACCTCGCGCAGCCACCCGAACAGCCGCTCGCGCGCGGCCGTATAACGGGCTTCGTTGAACTCACCGTCCAGCACCGCCGGGTCGCCGCACAAACCAATCATCAGCGATTTGAGAAAGCTGAGGCCGGTAAAGGCGGTGTCGAACGTGAAGCGGCCCGGATGGGCCAGGATCCACGCCGCCAGCGCGGTCGCATCTCGTGGTGGTTGCGACACCCGCGCGCCATCGCTGATGAGCAGCAGTTGCACCGTGCCCCATGGCGCTTCGTAACCCGCTACCGGTTGCTGAAAGTCGCGCGCGATGTGGGCATTGCGCCAGTCAACCAGCGCATTGTTGGGCAGATGCTCGGTAAAGGGCCCGTACAGCGCATCAAGCTCACGCAGCTTGTAAAAGGTCTCGCCGTTGATCCACACCACATCGAGATGACTTTCGCGCTGGCCGGCGGCCAGTTCATTGGCAAGCAACAGCGGAATATCGCCGGCCGCCGGCACGATGCTGAGTTCGATGGTAAAACGCTCGCGCAGGCGCGGCGTGATGAAGTCCTGCATATAACGGTTAATCGCCGGGTCGCCGGTCCACATCGCAAGCCGCACTTCGGCCCCGCGTGCGGCGCGCTCGACGTCGGCCCAGCTCATGCTGCGCGGATCAAGTTCGGGAGCATCACTGCGACCGCACGCCGTCAACAGCATCAACAGCGCCATCGTCCAGCGCCAGGCCGTCGACATGTGACGCGCGGCCATCGTCAAAAATGATGCGCGAGGCTGAGCATAAAACTGCGCGGCAGTTCGGGCAGTACATCGGTCGAACCGAAATAGCCACCATCGAACACCGGCGAAAAATTCGCTTCATCGGTGAGATTAAACACTTCGGCACGCACATCTGTGCGCAGCACGCGCCAGTAATAATGCACTGCGGCGTTGATGCTGAATTGCTCGCGGATGCGCACCGTATTCAGAAAATCGAGACGAAAGGCGTTGGTGTAATAGCCGTTCAGGCTTGCGCCCGCGCCGTTGTCAAATTCATAACTGACCAGCCCTGACAACAACACGCTTGGCAGCCCCGGCACGCGGCGGCGACTGGGTGCAAAGGCGGTGAAGCTCGGGCTGCCGACACCGGTGCCGATGATGAGGTCGGGGCGCGAGTTGTCGAACGCATCATTGACTGTGCGGCTGTCCTGAAAGGAGGCTGCGTCATCAAAGCGCGCATTGAGATACCCCGCACTCAAAGAGCCGTAGATATGCCGGTCCGGGCGAAATACAAGCTGGCTTTCAACGCCACGCGTCAGGATGCCGCTATTGCTGCCATCACGATTGCGCAGGCTGCGGCTCTGTTCGAACAACGCGAGGTCGGCATACCACGCGCTGCCGGCGGGCGCGAATTTGATGCCGAGCTCAAACAGTTCACTGGCGGTGGCGAAATTGGCCGGGTCGATACGATTGTTGGCGCCAAGCACAAAACCACCGCCGAGACTGTTGGACGTCGATTCGCTGTAGCTGACGGTGAAATAACCGGTGAGCGTCGGTAATGGCTGATATTGCAGGCTGAAGTTGGTGCTGGCGAGGAGTGCCGTGGCGCTGTCCTCGGCGGCGGCGGCGGTCGGCGGTGGTGCACCGTCGCGCGCTGACACCCACAACCAGTCGCCGCGCGCGCCGGCCAGCGCGCGCCATTGCGGTGTGAGTTCGATGTCCTGTTGCAGGAACAGGCCGAGCTGATAATGACTCGAGTCGGTCGTGTCGGACAGCAGAAAATCGCCGGCGCCGTCGTCATTGAGATCGTATTGCGCACCGGGCGATACGAACAGGCCTGGACGTAATTCAACCAGTGCCGCGCGCTGCGCGGCATTGAGCGGGATACGCCGATTGTGCAATGGGCCTGCCAGATCCACCGGATTGTCTGCTTCGGTGGCGAACTGACTGAAGCCGGACACGTCGTGAAAACGGAAGTCGATGCCGACATTGCTCTGTTGGCGCGTGTCGAGACCGAACACCGGCAGGGCATAGTCGGCGATGAGTTCGACACGGTTCTGTAGCGAGTCAGCACCATCGATTATCTCGACGAAGCTGTTCTGCGCGACTTCTTCGCGCGCCAGATGCTGATACTGGGTGCGGTTCTCGAGGCGCAGCCCATTGTCGTAACGGTGTGCGAGTCGCACTCCGGCGCTGTAGCTGTCGGCACCATTACGATCGGCAGGGTCGGTGTAGACGCGACTGCGCGGCAGCTTGACGATGCCGCTTGGACTGATCACCGCGCCGGCGCCCGGCACGCGCGAACCGTCAGCTCGGCGGCCCTGGCCGGTGATGTAACGGCCGTGGTCGATGAGGTCCTGGGTGGCACGATTCCAGCCGGCGTTGTCGGTGAAATTCACGTTAAAATATTCAAAGTGCGCATCGAGCAGGGTCTGCGCGTCGGGGCGTAGTCGATAAGCGGCGTAGATGTCCTGACTTTCGTAACTGACGTGATCGTAGAAGCTGTTTTCGTCGCGGTTTTCGATGGCGACACGCAGCGCCGAGCGCCCAACGGTAAGAGGTGTCGAATAATCGAGCTGCTGGCGAAAACGATCCCAACTGCCGCCTTGCACACGCACGCTGCCGTGGCGCCGCTCAAGATCGGGCCGCTTGGGCGCAAGCTCAAGAAAACCACCGACACGTTGGCTCGCGCCGAGCACCACCGGCGGCGGTCCCTTGACCACACTCACTTGGTCGAACGCGTTGAACGAGAGCGGCAGCCCGAGGCCATTGTTGCCGCCCTGACGGCGCATCCCATCGACGAAAATCTCGCCGAGCTGGCCGCGGATGTTGGGCAGGCTGGCCATGCCGAAAGTGTTGGCGCCATAGAGATTGGGTGCGACGCGCGTCAGATCGTGCATATCGACGACGCCGAAACGCGCCATAAGCTCGGGCGTAAGACCGGTTGCCGCGCGCGGCGTATCCTTGAGACTGCGGCTGTCGCCGAACGGACTGTCGAGCGCTAGTTCACTCGGTAAGGCGGCAATACCCCGCGCGTCGCGCCAGCCGCTCACCGTCAGTTGCTCGACGGTGTCTGCCGCCTGCAGGGCGAGTGGCAGCAACGCGGCGAGCCACAGTGCGCGGAGTGCGAAAGAACGACGCAACGATATGCGCATGCCTGGTGTTTCCCTGTACGGGTGAGCTGTCCATCCCGCCCGCGATTGTAGGGGGTTAGGACGGAATTCTTACAGGCCTGCGTTGGCTCGTGTCTCGATATTGTTCTGACGGACCGGGGGAGATCGGTATGTAGGTGCGAATTCATTCGCACATTTGATGGCGCGGTTCAATGTCTAGCCCGCCATTGACTGTGCGAATGAATTGGGTGTAGGTC
>CAMCBY010000372.1 GCA_945873015.1 Klebsiella pneumoniae | reverse complement strand
CCGGGGAAGAACAGCACGCCGTATTCAAGAAAGGCGTTTTCGATATCGCGCCATTGCGCGTTATCGAGCCGGGTCAAATCGATATCGGTAATCACGGCGCCGAGAGTGGCGTCGGTTGGGCGCAGGGTCAGCGACATGGGACAGCTCCTTCGGCGGCATCACACGAGAGGCGAGTATAGGCCGAGGCGGGGGGCGCTCGTCATGCCGCTATCGGGCAGGTGCGCTGCCGATGAACTCGGCGCGCAGGCGCGTGGTGGCCCTGGCAGGGTAGACTGGCGCACTCATCCATCGACGCTATTACGAGGGGAAACGTTATGGAATTTTCCGGACATTGTTATTGCGGCAACATCCACTACCAGGCCAGCGGCGAGCCGGTAATCAAGGTCCAGTGCCATTGCCGCGAATGTCAGTACCTGTCAGGCGGCAGCGTGAATGTCACCATCGGCATGCCGGCGGCGGGGTTCAAATACACGCGCGGCACGCCTAAACAATTCGCGCGCCCTGAGCTCGCGACGCCAGTGACCCGCGAGTTCTGCGGCGATTGTGGTACGCAGTTGCTCAGCAAGGCACCCCATGCGTTGCCGGACGTGGTGCTGATCAAGGTCGGCACGATGGACGAGCCCAAGCAGTTCACGCCTGATCTGGCGATTTTCACCTGCGATTCGCAGTCCTTTCACAACGTGCCGGCCGGCATGCCGGCTTTTGAGCGTATGCCGGGCTGAGCGTTGGCGCGTGCCCCGGCACGGATGCCGGTGGCGCGTGTGTCCTGGTCTGCGGGCACTTGAACGTCTTGGCTATGACGGATGCCAGTCGGCAGCCGCGTAATCAATGCAGGGCAGTTTCCCGGGAGTGGTCATGGCTAAATTCATGTATGTGTTTCGCGGCGGAGCATTCGTAGAGAAGGGTTTGTCGGCGACGGTGCTGCAGGAGCATTTGAAGTCGTGGAGCGTGTGGATCGGCGAAATGGCCCAGCAGGGCCACCAGCCGGGCGGTGACCCGGTGCAGGCCGGTGGCCGCACCATACGCGGCAAGGCCAAGGTGGTCACCGACGGGCCCTATGCGGAGCTGAAAGATCTGGTGACCGGCAATCTGGTGATCGAGGCCGAGTCCCTCGACGCCGCCACCAAGCTGGCGCTCGGCTGCCCGATCTTTGCCTATGACGGCTCGGTGGAAGTGCGCCCGGTCGCGGCGATGTAAATGGACGCGCCGGCCACCGACAATGAGCCCGGCGCGCTGGTAGCGAGCCTGTTCCGCCACGAATCGGCCAGGCTGGTGGCGGGCCTGACGCGCCTATTTGGTCCCCATCAACTGGAGTTGGCGGAAGACGTCGTGCAGGAAGCCCTGGAAACGGCGCTGCAGGCCTGGAAGTTTCGTATTCCCGACAATCCCGGCGCGTGGCTGAGTCGGGTCGCGCGCAATCGCGCACTCGACATCATTCGCCACGGCGGCATCGAGCGACGTTATGCCGATGAATGTCAGGCCATGCTGAGTTCGGAATGGACGCTCGGCCCGACCGTCGAAGAGTCGTTGGCCGAGAGCAGCGCGACCGACAATCTGCTGCGCCTCATGTTCACGCTCTGCCAGAGCGCATTGAGTGAAGACACCCAGGTCACGCTGATCCTGAAATTTCTATGCGGTTTTGCCTCGAGTGAAATCGCCGCCGCCTTTCTGACCAACGAACAGACCATCGCCAAGCGCCTGCAGCGTGGTCGGGCCGCATTGCGCGAACTCACCTCGCTGGCGCCGGTGTCCGCGCTGAATGCCGACGACCCGCGTCTCGATACGGTGCTCGCAGCTTTGTATCTGCTGTTCAACGAGGGTTATCACGGCAGTCATCCGACCGCGCCTACGCGCGAGGTGTTGTGTGATGAGGCGATGCGTCTGTGTGCGCTGCTCACCGAGCAGCGTGAGCTCGCCGCACCGCGCGCCCACGCGCTGATGGCCTTGATGTGTTTTCACCGTGCGCGCATGGCGGGGCGGGTCGATGTGGAGGGTATCTATATACTGCTCGCGCAGCAGGACAGGTCGCGCTGGGACAGTGCCCTCATCGAGCGCGGTGTCGCTCATCTGCAGCGCTCGGCGAGCGGTGCCGAACTCACTACCTGGCATCTTGAAGCCGGCATCGCCTGCCGGCACACGCTCGCCGCGTCGCTTGCCGAGACCGATTGGTCGGCGCTGCTCGCGCTCTATGAACTGCTTTATGCGCGCAACGCCAGTCCGGTGATTGCGCTCAATCGTGCCCTGTGTCGCGCCTATGCGGGGGACGCCGCAATGGCGCTGGCGGAAGTGACAGAGCTGGCTGATGACGCGCTCCTGGAACGTTATCCGTTCTACTGGGCGGCGCGCGGTGAGATCCACGCCCGCGCGGCGCAGGCCGCCGAAGCCCAGGCCTGTTACGAGCAGGCCGCGACACTCGCGCGCAGCGCACCCGAACAACAGGCCTTCCTGCGCAACGCGCGCGCCATCAGCGCGACCTGATGTCAGGCGCGCCGCCACACTGAGCAGCGCCCTGCCACGCGCCATTTTGTGGTTTGTTACTGCACGCCGCCATGCACATAGATGCGCTCGCCGCTGACATAGGTGTTCTGCGGCGAGACCAGATGGCGCACCAGATTGGCAAGGTCTGCGGGCTCACAGATGCGGCCAAAACCCATGCCTTCATTTAATTCGTGAATGTCCTGTTTGACACCATACACGGCCTTGGCCAGTCGCTCGCCCATCTCGGTCGCGGTCAACGGCGCACACACGGTGTTGACGAAGATGCCATCGCGGTGGACTTCCTTGGCGAGGGTCGCGCTCAGCGCTTCGAGCGCGGCTTTGCCCATGTTGTAGGGCGCGCCATTGCCGCTCATGTGGCGGGTGGCAATGCTCGAAATCATGATGATGTCGCCGCGCGGTTGCGTGCGCATCACAGGCACCAGCAGGTGACTCAGGTAGAACGGTCCGAACGCATGGGTGCGTACCACCCGTTCCATTTCTGCCGGGTCGGTGTCGGCGACACCGAGACCGCGACTCGCGATGCCGGCGTTGTTGATGAGGATGCTGACCGGGCCGAGTTCGCGCGCAATGGCCTCAACCCCACGACGACAGGCCTCGAGGTCGTCGACCGACGCTTGGTAGGCGCGTGCACGACGGCCCAAGGCTTCAATCTGTTTGACGGTCTCGTCGGCGGCTGCCTGGTCGCGTCGATAAAAAATCGCGATATCGGCGCCGTCCTGCGCGAGCGCAAAAGCAATGGCCTGACCGATGCCGCGCCCGCCACCGGTCACGAGTGCGATTCTGCCGCTCAACTGCATGGCTGTATTCCTGTGTTGTGTCATCAAGAGGGTGCTGGCGCAGGATTGTAGCCGCTCAGCCGCGACACGCATGCCGACATGGCGCGTTGACTCGCGCGCCCATCCGCGCGTAAATCGATGCCAACAGTGGATTTCGAAGGAGGGGACGCGATGGCCACGAGCGAGCGCGATGACGATCAGGCCATGAGCGCCATCATTACCCCCTTGCTGTCGTTCCTGCGCGATTTCGAACAGCTGCAGCAGGACATCGATTTCCGCCAACCGCAAGCCGTGCAGCAGCATCTGAAACTGGCGCAGGACACTCATCTGGCGGCGTTACCCGCGCAGCTTGCGGCGCTGCTGCCGGCACCCGAGCGGCTGGCGGCGCAACGCCAACTCGGCGCGGCAATCGAAACGATGATACGCGCGGTAGCGCGACTGCTGGCCGGCAGCGGGCCCGACTTCGGGCTCGCGTTTATTGAAAGTCGGCGCCTGTGGTGTGAAGGACTGGCCCTGCTTTATGGCCTGTGCGATGAATTTCCGGCACTTGACCGCTACTGGTGGAGTGAAGCGGTGCAGGCGCGGGGGACGCCGCCCATGCCGGCAGCGCACGACAGTGACGTGCCGCTCGGTGTGACTGAGCAAGCCGCCACCAGCGACCACGCGGCGTATGGCCTGTACGTTCCCGAAAATTATTCAGTTACTCGCGCATGGCCGGTGATCGTGTGTCTGCACGGTGCTTATGGGCATGGCTACGAATATCTGTGGACCTGGTTGCGGGTCGCCCGCAGCGAGGGCTGCATTGTGCTGGCACCGAAGTCGCGCGGGCCGACCTGGTCGCTGCTCCAGCCTGATGTCGATATCGATTCGATACGCGCCATGCTGAGCGACCTGGCTGAGCGTTATCACATCGATGCCGAACGTATCTACCTGTCGGGACTGTCCGATGGTGGCAGCTTTGCTTATGTGCTTGGTCTGTCGTGTCCGTCGCTGTTCGCCGGAGTCGCGCCGATAGCCGGTGTCTTGCATCCGATCACGGACCGACTGCTGCGCGCCAAACAAGGCCTCGAGGTGCCGTTGTTCGTGGTGCATGGCGCGCGCGATTTTATCTTCGACGTGCGCGCCGTGCGTTCCCATTGCGGCCTGCTGGAAAAGCTCGGCTATCGCCTGACCTACACCGAGTTGCCGGAATGGGGCCACGCCTATACCGATGGCATCAATGAACGCC
>CAMCBY010000371.1 GCA_945873015.1 Klebsiella pneumoniae | reverse complement strand
AAGGCCGATGTCGTGCTGCCGCTGCTCGACAAATACGCCAAACACATCGGCTAAGTGACGAATCGGGGACAGATGGAACGGTCGCTTACGTAACGTTCATCTGTCCCCAGTTCCCGGTCTCCCCTCTTCCGGTCAGGCTTTATGCCGCGGCCGTTCCTTCCCCTTCCTATTTAATCTACTATTCAGTTCAGTATCTCAATTTGGACTGGAGTTGTTTATGTGTGCTCGGCATTGCCGCTGGTCGACACTGACACTGGTGCTCGCCCTGGTCGGTTGCAGCGCGCCGCCGCCGCCCGTCAGCGGCCCACGGCCGGTGGTCGTCGAAGCACCCCGCCCCCTGCTCGGCCCGGCCGCAGGTGAAGTATTGCCTGGCGCGATTCACGCCCGCGTCGAAGCTGACCTCTCGTTCCGGGTGGCCGGCAAAGTGGCGGCACGCAAGGTCGACATGGGCGCGCATGTCGAGCGCGGCACACTGCTCGCGGTGCTGGACCCGGTAGACGCGCGCCTCAATCTCGCTGCGGCGCGTTCAACCGTGGCCGCCGCCGAGGCGGATGTCACGCTTGCGCGGGCCGAGGAACAGCGCTATCGGGATCTGCGCAGTCGCAACTTCGTCGGGCAGTCGCAGCTCGATCAGCGTATCAATCTCACCCGCCTCGCCGAGGCGCGTCTCGACCAAGCCCAGAGCCAGTACGACCTGGCCGCCAATCAATCCCGCTATACCAACCTGACCGCCGACGCGGCCGGCGTGGTTACGCAGGTCTTGGCCGAACCCGGTAATGTGGTCAGCGCCGGCCAACCCGTGCTGCGTTTCGCCGCCGACGGCGAGCGAGAGGTTTATGTCAACGTTCCTGAAGGTCGCATCGACGCGCTGCGCAGGGCTGACAATATCGCCGTCGAAGTATTGAGCAACCCAGGCCGGCATTACCGTGGCCGCGTGCGTGACATCGACCCGCAGGCCGATACGGCCACCCGCACCCACCTTGCGCGCGTGACCTTGGTTGACGCCGACGAACATGTGCAACTGGGCGCCACCGCCACGGTGCTGCTGCGCGCCGAAGCGCAAGCCAACAGTTTTCGCCTGCCCGCCACCGCGCTCGGCAGTGTCGAAAACCAGCGCCCGGCCGTGTGGCGCGTGCGCAGCAATGATCAGGGCTCGACGGTGGAAGCGGTGCCGGTAGAAGTATTGCGCTACCTCGATGGCGAAGTACTCATCAGCGGGCCGCTATCGGTCGATGACCGCCTGGTCAGCGCGGGTGTGCATCGCTTGAGTGTCGGCATGGCAGTGCAGGCCATCGACCGCGCGGCCAAAGCCGCGCTGTAAGTCGCGCTGCACATGTCGGCTTTTAATCTGAGCGCGTGGGCGCTGCGTAACCGCCCGCTGGTCGCCTACTTCATGGTGTTGTTGGGCGCCATTGGTGTGTGGTCCTATTTTCATCTCGGCCAGTCCGAGGACCCGCCTTTTACATTCCGCATCATGGTCGTGCGCACCACATGGCCGGGCGCCACTGCCGATGAAGTCGACCGACTCGTCACCGACAAAATTGAAGCAAAACTCCAGGAACTCTACGCACTCGATTACCTGCGCTCCTATTCGCGACCGGGCGAGTCGCAGATTTTCGTGGTCTTTCGCGAAGACCTGCCGGCCGACACCATGCCGGAAAATTATTATCAGGTGCGCAAGAAGATAGGCGACGTCCGCCACACCCTGCCTGCCGGTATCATCGGCCCCTCGTTCAACGATGAATTTGCCGATACGTTTGGCAATATCTATGCACTGCAAGGCAAGGACTTCAGCTACGCCGAATTAAAGGACTACGCCGAACGCATACGCGATCGCCTGCTGCGTATCGAAGATGTCGCCAAGGTGCAGTTCATCGGCCTGCAGGAAGAACGTATCTACATCGACATCAGCAACAGCCGTCGCGCCAAACTCGGCATCCCGCCCGGCTTGATCGGCGAAACCATTGCCAACCAGAACGAGGTGGTGAGTGGCGGCTCCCTCGATACCGCCACTGACAAAATCTTCGTACGCGTCAGCGGTGGCCTCACCAGCGTCGAAGACGTACGCAACCTGCCTATCCAGTATGCCGGTCGCACCTTCCGTGTGGGCGATGTCGCCGAAGTCTATCGCGGCTACGAAGACCCGCCGGCGCCGCGCCTGCGCTTCAATGGTGAGCCGGCCATCGGCATTGCGGTGTCGATGGAACAAGGCGGCGACATCATTGTGCTGGGCAAGCGCCTCGACGTGGAATTTGAACGACTCAACCACGATGTGCCGCTCGGCATGACACTCGCGCGTCTCGCCGACCAGCCGCGCGCGGTCAGCGACTCAATATCCGAGTTCGTGCGTGCACTGGCGGAAGCGGTCGTGATCGTACTGGTGGTGTGTTTTGTATCGCTCGGCGTACGTACCGGCCTGGTCGTGGCATTGTCCATTCCGCTGGTGCTGGCAATGACTTTTGCGGCCATGTATTACTTCGACATCGGCCTGCACAAGACTTCGCTGGGTGCGCTGGTGATTGCGCTCGGACTACTGGTTGACGATGCCATCATCGCGGTCGAGATGATGGCGGTGAAACTCGAAGAAGGTTTTGATCGCATACAGGCCGCGAGCTTCGCCTATTCCACCACGGCTTTTCCGATGCTGTCCGGCACGCTCATCACCGCCGCCGGCTTCCTGCCCATCGCGACCGCCAAGAGCAGCACCGGTGAATACACCGTCGCCATTTTTCAGGTCACGGTTATCGCCCTGCTCTTGTCATGGGCCGCGGCGGTGCTGTTCGTGCCTTTATTAGGCTATCTGCTGCTGCCCGAAAAGGGTTTGTCTGAAAACGGCGTGGTGCACGATGAACACGCGGTTTACAACACCCGCTTCTACAACCGCATTCGTGCGCTGGTGCAGTTCTGCGTGCGCCGTCGCTGGCTGACCATCGCCACCACGGTACTGCTGTTCGGCGCGAGCGTCGTATTGTTCAGCAAAGTACCCCAGCAATTTTTTCCCGACTCGACTCGCCTTGAACTACTGGTCGATTTAAAACTGCCGGAAGGTGCATCCATTGCGCAGACCGCTGCAGCCACTCAGCGCCTCGAGACGGTCCTGAAGGACCTTGACGGCGTCGATAGCTTTGCCGCTTATGTGGGCACCGGCGCGCCGCGTTTTATCCTGCCGCTCGACCAGCAGTTGCCGGCCCAGAGTTTTACTCAGTTCGTTTTAAACACGCACGATTTCGCCGCACGCGAACGTGTGCGTAATCAATTGCTCGAAAAATTTCCGACCCTGTTCCCGGACTTGCGCTGGCGCGTCAACCGCATCGAGAACGGGCCGCCGGTCGGTTATGTGCTGCAATACCGCGTGGCCGGCCCCGACCGCGCCGTGGCGCGTGTCGAAGCAGAGAAGGTGGCCGCCCTGTTGCGCGCCAATCCCCACGCCGCCGGTATTCATCTCGACACCGCTGAACAGTCCAAGAGCATACGCATCACCATCGATCAGGACCGCGCGCGAGCACTTGGCGTCAGTACCGCCGACGTCGCCCAGATTCTCGGCGCCTCCATCAATGGCGTGTCGCCGTCGAGCTATCGCGAGGACAACGAACTCATCGACATTGAATTGCGCGGCCCGCCCGCCGAACGTCAACGCCTGGAACTGATCGGCAGTGTCTCGATTCCGACGCCGAGCGGCACCAGCGTCTCGCTGTCGCAGGTTGCCAAAATTGACTACGAATTTGAGGACGGCATCCTGTGGCGCCGCGACCGCGTGCCGACTGTCACCGTGCGCGCTGACATCTATTCCACCATTCAACCGCCGGAAGTGGTCGCGATGCTGGCCCCGGACATCGAGGCGCTCAGCGAGCAGATGCCGCGCGGCTATCGACTGTCGCTCGGTGGTACCGTGGACGAGGCGGGCAAAGGCCAGAGCAGTGTGATGGCCGGCATGCCACTTTTTCTGTTGGCAGTCTTGACCGTTCTCATGCTGCAGTTGCGCAGCTTTTCACAAACCACCATGGTGTTCATGACCGCCCCACTCGGCATCATCGGCGTGGCGATATTCCTCATGCTGTTCCGGCAGCCCTTCGGCTTCGTAGCAATGCTCGGCACGATTGCGCTGTTCGGCATGATCATGCGCAACAGCGTCATTCTCATCGACCAGATTCGCCAGGATCTCGAACACGGCCGCGCACCATTTGACGCCGTCGTGGAAGCCACCGTGCGACGCTTCCGACCCATCGTGTTGACGGCCCTCGCGGCGGTGCTGGCGATGATCCCGCTATCGCGCAGTGTATTTTTTGGCCCGATGGCAGTCGCAATCATGGGCGGATTGATAGCGGCGACGGTGATGACCTTATTGTTTTTGCCGGCTTTGTATGCGGCTTGGTTCCGGGTGCCGCGGGGGTAGCGGTGCGAGACACGGGGTCAGAGTTATTGAAAACAAGACTTGCCGCTGCCGCGAACTTGAGCGGTAGCATCAATATCTCTGCCCCGCTGATTTCTCAGGTCTTTACTTTAGCT
>CAMCBY010000370.1 GCA_945873015.1 Klebsiella pneumoniae | reverse complement strand
TGGCCCGAAGATCGCATGGCCGTCAGACACCCAAGGTAGGAGTCCTATGCCTAAATCGGGCACGTACGGATCTGTGCGGGGGGGGCCGGGCAACCGGCATCCCTACCGTGATCGAGTAAAGTGCGAAATGCGTCGGTCAAGCCATTCTCCGCGTCCTCCAGCCACATCGGCAAAGCACACCGAAGCTGTTGTATCCCGACTGGCGCGACGATGCCGTACTCGCCAACGAGTCCCCGGATTTGGTTCGCGTTCGCGCTGCGCTCACCGACCAGCTCTTCGTGGATCCGATGCGCCGCCTGCGTATCCTGCTGCGCCACGCTCTTCACAGCCATGAACCGCATTCCGGGCCGGCTCATCGCTTCGCAGATCGCTTCAGCGTCGACGCGGTCGTTCTTGTTGCTCTTGACGTACGGATTGACGAACTTGGCCGCGAGTAGCTTCACGCGAAACCCACATTTCTGTAGCTCGCGTCCCCAATAGTGTACCGATGCACATGCCTCCATGCCGACCTCAGCGCCGGGCACGAGACGAGTCCGAAGCGCATCAAGCAATTGACCACGCTTGAGCTTGATCTGCGATACAGGTTTGTCCTGACAATCAACACCATGTACATGGAAAACCGATTTGGCTATGTCCACGCCAGCTCGGGTAATCTTCATCTCGGACTTCTCCTCATTCTCTGAATGGTCGACTCGCTGACCATTCTGGCGCATAGACGCCGTTAAGTTAGGGTGAGGAGGAGTCCATCCCATTGCTTACGGACCGGCATGCTAAATCTCGATGCCCTGATTGAATTCGGGGTCGCTGGTGATTTTGGCGAGGTACATGTCGACCAGTTGGCGACAGCGATCGGTCAACTTAATGCGCACCCGGCGTGCGTCTGTCTGATCCCGGGAACGCTCAATCAACTGCTCCTGCACGAGATGGTCTATATGGCGCAGGGCGGTAGTGAGAGGAATCTGCGATCCGACCGCGACGCTGCTGACATAGTTATGGCCCTGCTCCTGCCCCATCGCATAAAGGTCGATGATGATCTGCCATGCGGCGCTTGATGCAATGTCTGAATCGAAGATTTCGGCGCGGATGTCTCGTTCTCTTTGCAACAGACGTACCACGTTAAACCGACGCTGAGCTGGCCGCTGCAGCGGTGGCTCGGGCTGGACATCGTACGTCATCCGTCGGGCACCGGCTTCGCGAGCGTCGGGCAGCGCGCTGTCGGAGGCAATGGCCGGCGCTTGGTTGCCGGCGCGCGCGGCGTGCACGTTGAGCGCACGGAAGATGCTGACGAGCAACTGCTCGAGCTCGAGCGGCTTCAGCAGGAAGTCCAGCGGACTGTGGCGGATGGCCTGAATAACGGTATCGCGGTCGGCATAGCCGCTGATGAAGATGAGTTCAGGCGCGTCTTCGCGGAAATCCCCGCGGATCAAGGACGCCATCATCAACCCGGAGATGCCGGGCATGCGAATGTCCGAGACGATGACCGCGACATGATTGCAACGCAGCCACTTCAGTGCTGCCGTGGGGTGGGATGCGCTCGCCACGCTGAGGCCGACCTCCGCGAGCGCTTCGCTCATCTCGTTCAGTGCTTCGAGGCTGTCGTCGACCAGCAGCACATCGAATCGCGGCACCGCGCCCATGGACTGCGCGGCGGCGGTCTGGGACGGACGTTCAAAGACCTTGTGTTCGTCAAAGGATGCAAATTGATATTTTTTCAAGCGAGCTACCCGGAGCTGTCGCGGCTGCGTCGGTCCTTTGCTTTTCAGAGCGACTTGAGGCGCAGAGTTCAGTGGCCGCGGTGGAAAAATTGCAGGGTTGTGCCCTCCCTGGCACCCTCGATGTACTTAGCGGCCGCCGGGGCCGGAAGTGAAGCCCCGCGGGGGGCGCTCGCCACGGACGCGTAGCGCTCCCCGTCACGTCACGTCACGCCGCGGCGCACGGCTCATCATGAGATGTTCCAGCAATGCCACCTCGGCCAGCGGTCGTGACAGATGGTACCCCTGGCCGCAATCGAAGCCGACGCTGCGACTCAGTTCCAGCAATGCTTGCGACGAGATGCCTTCGACGACGGTCGTTAAACCGAGTCCCTGGCAGATCCTGTTCACTGAAGCGAGGACACCCGGCTGCACCATACCTTCGTGCACCTGTTCGATGAACATGCGATCGATTTTAACTTCCGTGACAGGCAGGGACACCATGCGATCGAGATTCGAGGCCTCACGTCCGAAATCGTCGAGCGACACGCCATAACCTAACAGACGCAGCCGCGATACTACGCCGTTCCAGCGACCCGTGGCGGTCGTGATCGCTGTCTCTGGCAATTCGAGCGTGATCCTGCGGACCGGGATGTGCGGGGCCGATAGCAGACGGAGGAGCCACTCGTGGTGCACACTCAGCAGCTCCTCGGAAAGATTCAGGGCAACCCGGAACTCGCTGTCGATGAAGCGCGCGGCGCGTCTCAGCAGCCGTAAAGTTTCATCGAGCATTGATGTG
The DNA here is from genome assembly GCA_945873015.1 of Klebsiella pneumoniae. GTDB lineage: Bacteria > Pseudomonadota > Gammaproteobacteria > JADJYF01. Next base: position 2,017 of record CAMCBY010000370.1, on the reverse strand, counting down.
AAAAGTTCGCGGCCAAGATCCGCGTCGAGCAGATGCCCGAGAAATGCCGCAGGCGAGAGCACGACGCCGTCCGCCAAGCGCAGGCGCGCAAGCGCTTCCACGCCGACTATCTGTCCATCATTCAGGCGGTATTGCCCCTGGTAGAACGGCTGCAGGCCGCCGTCGCGAAAGATGCGGATGGCATTGGGGGCCGTCAGCCCCGGCGAGTTGGTGGGGAGCGCGGATCGATCATCCTCTTCCGACAGGCAACGCTCCGCCCACGCGCACAGGCGCCCCGGGGACAGCGGTTTGGCCATTTGCTGCACGTATTTAAAGCCGATATGGCGGGCATAACTCACCGCGCTGCGCAGGAGATCGCCACCGCGCCCGCTCACCACCAGGATGCGCGCTTCCGAGTGGGCGTTCGCCAGTGCGTCGAGCACGTCGTAACCGCTGCCGTTCTCCAGGCCGAGATCGAGAATGGCGCCGGAAATCCCTCCGAGTTGGTGCGCCCCCGGCAGCCCGCTTGAGCTCCGGGTGACGATGCCGAGATGCGCAAGTGCCTCGCCGCATTCCGTGCGGAACGCCGCATCATCATCGACGACGAGCACGTGCGCCCCTGCGTTGGCCGCTGGCGCTAACCGGTTCATGGATGCGGCCGAGGTCCGCGCAATTGAGACGCGCGGCCGCTTCGTTCAAGGCGGCATCTCGAACGGTCTGCCGGCACGGCTTGCCAATGGCCTCGCGGCCTCATCGTTTGTGACCGTTGCCGTCGATGTAGCCGCCGTCCGTGTCATGGTCACCATCGTGTGGTGACCGGCGTCTTCTAATCAGGAAGACGGTGAATGTGGTGAACGCAAGACTCATCGTCACGCTCACTAGAGTCAGCGGCGCCATAGGGAAGAGGCTGGTGCCGAGGGTGACGAGTATCGAAAGGAAGAGTCCCCGGAGCGCCATGTCTTGGAGATAAAAAGGCGAACTGTTCATACTGAGCCATGACTTTTCTGTTGAAGCCGAAGCGCCGCAATGGCGCTGGTGCACCAGTCACCCTCGCGGCCATGCAGGACACACGCCACCATGGGTGGCCGGTACGCGCCTCGCTTCGCCATGGTCGACTGCGCCATGTGTTTCCTGGGTCATGATAGCGCCGCGCCAGGCTGTGCCAACGACGGCTGCATCCACTCTGGAGTGAACTGGCGACGGTACTGCGTGGCCGCGAGCGCGAGGTGGTCACGCGACTAACCCAATGCACTAACGAGTCGATATGCAGTACTCGTGCCCGCGCTGGGCGGCCCGTTCGCGCAGACCCGCGTGACGGCTCTCCATCCATTCTGGTCTCAATAGCGATGGCCGCAAATCGAGCCAGCGAGTAAATTAGTGGGTCCTGCCAACCGACCCCAGATTATCGGTTGGAAGGACCAGAGGGCCTCCTTAGCGGTCCTATGAGGTGACTTCCTCCTGGCGCGGCGTATGCGACACCGATGCCGCGCCTTTTTTTTTAAGTGCGCCCGCCATTGCCTCCAAAGCGGAGGCGAAAGCGACGCGCGCAGCGCTCAATTCGCCACGCGGTGGAATACATTGGTGCGTAGAGCGAGTCGACGAGCGCAAGACTCGAACCAGAACCACCGAAAATAGGAATCAGGTGTTTTCATGATGCGTCGTTCTGCCAAAGTAAGCGTTTCACTGGGCCATGAATATTCGCCCACGGTCGCGACTATCGAACCAGTCATGTCTGCCAGGCAGGTACCGCTCTCGACGCGACTGCCGCACGGATCGGTCAACGCGTGGGTATTGAATGACGGCGTGGCGGCAGTGCGAATCGGTCCGGCGCGTAATACGGCCGAGCCACGCGCTGCGTGCATGCGCGAAGTGTTGCTTGCGGCAAGCTCGTGCCTGCTGGTGCCGCTGTTCTCGAACCCTGTTCCTATGGTCAGCTGCAATCTGCCGGCGGAGAGCTGGTTCGAGCGTGATGCCATGGGGTTGTTGTGCGATGTGGCGGAGCTGCTCGGCGCACAGCGCTCGCGCCTGAAGTTTGAGG